>NZ_JBFTRT010000922.1:0-1067 GCF_056399685.1 Pedobacter sp. 01N416 | reverse complement strand
GCGTTAGGGTGAGCATAAGGCTGAAAAATCTGCTCGTGCTCTTTACGGGTTTTAGCCAACCACCATAAAAACGTATACGGAAGCTTATCGTCGTTATATTGCGAAACAAAATTCCTTTCGGGCTCATCAGGAACAACCGTTTCAATTTCTGGTGCGATCGTAACCACATCGGTACTTAATTTCTGTTCAAAGGCAAAGAAATCGGTAGCAGCTACACTTTCAATAAAAGAATCATCATCTGCTGGCAAATCCATTAAATGACTATCAATACCCGGCAGGTGATTTGGCGTTTCTATAGGAATTACTGGGTTTTCTGAGTGAAGATCTGGAGCTAATTCTCCTATTTCTTCAAAAACTATCTGTTCATCCTGTGTATTTTCAGCAACTACCTCTTTAATTTCTTCTTCTGTTGTTTCGCGGACTGAAACCATATTTAATATATGGAACAGTACATGCCCCTGGCTATAAAGTGCTGCTTTTGGTACTGCTGATGCGTTAGCCTTGGCTAACAGTAAATGAATGGGCTGGGCATATGGAAATTGCGCCACCATTTCCTGCAACATGGATACATGCTCTGGTCCAACCTTTCCAGGTTGCGCAAGTAAATCTGCCAGTAGCTTTTTGTTATCCATTATCGAGGTTTGCCGCTAAGTTAAAAAAATGTAGACGGGTTTTGAAAATTTTGTCTTTTAGAATCCTGCTTTATTTACCACTGTGCAAATGCACGGTTAAAAATATCTTCCGATAATTGTTTGTTGATGTTTTCGATAGCTCCAGGCAATAAGGTTTGAATTGGTGCCCCATTGATCGGAAAATCGAAATATCTGGTAAAGCTTTCTTCAAAACTTTCTTTTTCGTGTTCTTTTATATTGTTCTTATACTTTACAGAAACGGTTATGGTTAATCTGTTTGCACCCGAAGTAGGTGTAGCACTATTTTGAAGCGCAACCGGCTTAATATCATAGCCTGTTATTCTGCCTTCAAACGATGCATCGCCTTCACCGGTAGGAGAAATAATCAATTTGGTCTGATTACGGATCCGGGTTTTTAACGATTCGGTAATCTGG
>NZ_JBFTRT010000921.1:0-1071 GCF_056399685.1 Pedobacter sp. 01N416 | reverse complement strand
CAATTACACCTGGCGATTTTCCAGCCAATACCTCTCCTACACTATTTAATGAGCGCGAAGAAAGTTTATCCAGCCCAACAATGCTGATTGCGCCTGTTAAGGTTTCTTTCTTCTGTGTTCCATAACCTACTACCACCACATCGGCAAGCATCGAACGTTCTTCGCTCAACACCATATTAATGATTTGGTTTTCACTCACTTTTACTTCTTTGGTACGGTAACCGATCATAGAGAACGATAACACCGCGTCAGCGCCTACTTCAACGCGGTAAGCACCGTTTCCATCGGTTACAGTGCCGCTTTGCGTGCCCAGTACCTTCACCGAAACACCGGGAAGCACTAAACCTGTTGAATCGCGCACAATCCCGGTGATAACCCGGTCTGGTTTATTCTGAACGGCGTTGTTTAAAATTACATATTCACCTTTTTCTAAAACCTGTAATCCAAGCTTATCCAATAGTGACCTTACAGGCTCTGTGGTAAAATCGCCACTTACAAACATGTTTTTTTGTTGCAGCTGATCTGGATTGTAAACAAAGCTAAGTCCGGTGCGCGACTCGATTTCTTTGATAATTTCGGTCATCTTACGGCCTTTATTAATCGTAATACTGACTGTAGTTTTCTCTAACTTTTGTGCCATACCAGCCGAGGCCAGGATTGAGCTGCAAAATATGCAGAGAATTGAAAATGTTAAACATGCGTATTTCATGATCTTATAAAGAGCTGATGTCCTCTTAGCGGAGGTTGGTTTCATTTGTTTGATTTGTTTTTTAAAGCTTTTAATTACCCTGGCCCTTTGGCCGGAAAGAAAGATTACGGTGGCCAGTCTAACTGGCACCGCTAAGTATTTCTATATTACCTGCTCATCTCATCTGTATATATTAAATGTTTTATGATTTTTTGATCCGTTGAATTTTAGGTGGTGCAGGCTGCAGATGATATCCAAAATCTCTTCAGGCGATTGTTTGCTACTGAAAGAAGCAGTGGTTTTAAGTTTGGCCAAAGCACTGTCATTCAGCAAAATTTTAATGCTGTAGGCATATTGGAGTTTGCTGATTACCTGTTCTAAAC
>NZ_JBFTRT010000920.1:0-1076 GCF_056399685.1 Pedobacter sp. 01N416 | reverse complement strand
ACAAAACTTCGTAAATATATTCTCCAACAAATCATCGGTAGTCACTGTACCCGTAATTTCACCAAGATAATGAAGCGCCTGTTTGATGTCCATTGCTAAGAAATCAGAGGTAACCGGATTATCTACATTAGCCAAAACCCTTTGCAGGGCATGTTCGGTTTGTTTTAAAGCTTCTACATGGCGGATATTCGTTACCAGGGTTTCGCTGGTATTAATATGGTGCAAGTTAACCTGCTCCAATAAAGTGGTTTTTAATTCATCGATACCCTGTTTCTCTTTAGCCGAAATAAAAACAACATCTAAAGCTTCGAAAGCTTTACGCTGTGCATCTGCCATGAGGTCGGCTTTATTGACTAAAATTAAATAGGGGATAGCCAATTGCGCTAAACCCCGAACCTGCTCTTCAATTTCTGAATTACTTTGAGCGGCATCGGCCATGTAAATAATCAGTTTAGCCTGTTTCATTTTCTCTAAGGTACGTTCTACGCCTAAAGCTTCGATAATATCAGCAGTATCTCGGATTCCGGCCGTATCGATAAAACGGAAAACAATGCCGCCAATGGTGAGTTCATCTTCAATGGTATCGCGTGTGGTTCCGGCAATGTCCGAAACTATAGCGCGTTCTTCGTTCAGGAGTGCATTCAATAGAGTAGATTTACCCACATTAGGTTTGCCAGCAATAACAATTGGAACCCCATTTTTAATCACATTTCCCATTTCGAAAGAGGAGATTAAACGTTGCAGAACGTAGTTGATTTTGTTCACGAGGTTTTTTAGCTGTTCGCGGTTGGCAAACTCTACATCCTCTTCTGCAAAATCGAGTTCAAGCTCAATCATCGAGGCGAAATGGATCAATTGCTCTCGTAAACCCTTTAATTCATTGGCAAAGCCGCCACGCATCTGTTGCATGGCCACATCATGCGAAGCCTTCGAATTTGAGGCAATTAAATCGGCTACTGCTTCGGCCTGACTTAGATCGAAAGCACCGTTTAAAAAGGCACGTAAAGTAAATTCGCCAGGTTTGGCAGCGCGGGCTCCTTTACTAATTAACAGGTTAATAATCTGTTGGATAATAT
>NZ_JBFTRT010000919.1:0-1078 GCF_056399685.1 Pedobacter sp. 01N416 | reverse complement strand
GCCTGGGATGTTGCATGGCATGATAGAGGGCCGTGTAAAAGATTTTTTTCCCTTTTTCATTTGTGTCTGAAATACGTACCTGTGATAGGGATTTTTCCCAAGCCTGATTGGTATGTGCTAAAACAGTATCAAAATTATCATTTTTGATCTCACTTTCCAAGTTGGCCTTGGCAGCTGCGATACTTGTAAAAGAGGTGCCGGAATAAATCACTAACTGTTCTCCTTTTTGCAGTTTAAAGCCTGCATAAGCACCAATATCCTTTTTATTGCTGATGTTTTGCTGATTGAAAATATGGCCTTCGCTATAAACCCCTGCTGAGGTAAAGTTTTTTTTGAACCGGATGTAAAAATAACCACTAAAGCCTGCAGGTTCTCCCCATCCCTGATAAATCCGGTGAACAGGATTATATCCGGAAATTTCACCTTTTTCTGCATCAACCTGAATAAAACCTTTGTTCTGATCGCTATTGGGCGTGACTAAAATATAAACGCTATCTGTTTTTAGTGCGGTGATCCGCATTACACCGCTTCTAAGGCTGGCTGTAATTTCTGTTAACAGTTGATGTTGAGGTAATTTTAATTTGTAATAGGAGGGGGTAGAAACTTCGTTTTCGTGGGCATAATTTTCTGCATATTGAGCTGCATTGGTTTTAAGCTGGCCTGAAATGGGCATAATGGTGAAGCTTCCGTAATCTTGGGTACAAGAACCACTGATCCAATGGCTTGCCCTAAAGCCGTAAAACTTTTTGTTGTTGTAATAATAAGGTGCCAGGCATTTTTTTTCTGTGAGCTGGGTCTGGGGCGTCCATTGCGTCATACTAAAAGGCGGTGCTACAGCTGGAATGGTATTGGCCAGGCGTTCGGTTTTATTTTCAATATGCTGGCTGGCCAATGTGGTGCTTGCAGAAGTACCCGAAAATGGTTGAACGTAAGGAATTAAAGGCTGTTTTTGTGCATAAACAACGTTTGTATAAATGATCGCTATAGCCGAAAGAAACAGAAACTGTATTCCTTTTTTGAATTTTGATGCTCTAATTTTTAAATCAGTTAACAACATATGTTATGTATAGTATAGTGG
>NZ_JBFTRT010000918.1:0-1083 GCF_056399685.1 Pedobacter sp. 01N416 | reverse complement strand
GGCAAATGGAATGCGATATATTAAAAAAGGCGGTCGGCATCTTTTCAAAGCAAGATGAGATATTCGGATTTATAAAAGAGTACCGAAAAACATTTCGGTAAGGGGATGCGGGAGATCAGAAAGAAAATGGGGGTTTGATTTTTCTGATTTTTACTTTTAAGCCAGTCTTATTTTTTATTTCTTTTAAATGAACGAATATTCGTTTATATTTGCAATGTGAGACCCAAAGATGAAAATAAAGAAATTGTAATTCGACAAAAAGCTATAGAGTTGATAGTTAGTAAAGGCTTTGATGGATTAAGTATGCAAAAGTTGGCTAAGCTCGCTAATATTTCTGCCTCTACTATTTATGTTTATTTCGATAGCCGTGAAGATTTAGTTGCAAAACTTTATATAGATATAGTAGACAAATTTGAGAAAGATGCTTTAAATAATTTTGACCCTGATGTAAAATTTGAAGATGGTCTTTGGCTTCAGTGGAAAAATCGATTAAATAACATAACTAAAAATCCTTTGCAATATCAGTTTTACGAACAGTTTAGGAGCTCGCCGCTTATTAACCACAAAGATATAAAGCCGTCAGTTTTCAGAAAAATAATGAACGACTTTGTCGATACCGCCATTCAAAAAAATGAAATTAAAAATCTGCCGGTTGAAATTTTTTGGGCAATAGCCTATGGTCCATTTTACACGCTAGTTAAATTTCATTTGGACCAATCAACAATGGCAGGAAAACCATTTTTGTTAACAGAACAAAAACTAAGACAAGCCTTCGATTTGGTACTGCTGGCATTGAAAAAATAATTTTTTTCTATATTAAATTAACGAACATTCGATTATTAATAATATATATTATGACAATTAACCATTTAAATTTAGTCGTTACAGATGTAACAAAGGCCGTAGAATTTTTTACAAACTATTTTGATTTTTTTTGTGATTATATTAGAGGAGAAGGGGTATTAGCTGTGTTAAAAAATAAGCATAAATTTGTGCTCGTATTAATGGCGCCTCAAAAGAAAGAAAACGGCAATTCAACTTACCCTGATGCCTTTCATATTGGTTTTATGCTCGAAACTGCCG
>NZ_JBFTRT010000917.1:0-1089 GCF_056399685.1 Pedobacter sp. 01N416 | reverse complement strand
GGTAATTGCCATGCTATCATAAGGCACATCAACCAGGGCTACCGCTGTAGGGATAAAACCAAGGGGTTTCTCTCGCATGTAACTCATTTGCCTTAATACAACCAAAGTGCCTATAATCAAAATAATAGTGATTGCAAATTGAACCACAACAAGAATCTTCCTCAAACTTAAGCCTGCAGCATTCGCGGTAATTTTATTTTTAATGGCTAATGCTGGGCTATAGCCAGACATGACCATTGCTGGATAAAAGCCAGCTAAAAAGCTTACCAGTAATACCAAAACAACCATAAATACAAATATGATCGGGTGCTCGATAATGCTAAATGAAATATGATCTTTAAACAGGCTTTGCATGCCCGGCAAGGCTACTTCTGTTAAAACACAACCTACCAGTAGTGAAATAACTGTTATCGTTAAAGTTTCTGTTAAAAACTGTACAATTAATTGCCTGCGCAAACTACCCATCACTTTACGTACACCAACTTCTTTCCCCCTGCTTACGGCCTGTGCAGTAGCAAGGTTGATAAAGTTGATACATGCAGTCAGCAATAAAAAAGCACCAATTATGGCCAATCCATAAAGTTCTTTCTTCGGCATTACTTTGTTCGCAAAATTGCCCAGATCTGCATTATAGTGGATATCTCTTAGCTGTTGAAACCGATGGCTTTCTTTCGAAACATTATCTCTTTGATAGTATTTAGTAATAAACTGAGGGAGGCTTTTACTTGCATCCTCAATAGATGCTCCCTCTTTTAGTAATACATAACATTCAGAAGTAGAAGAAACTGTGCCCCAGTTAGTCGACTCTGGCCTTGCCTGGTTTAGATAAGTTTTATAAGAAATGATTACTTTAAGTGGAAAAGAACTGTTATCGGGTGTTTTTTCTATAATACCGGTAACTTTAAGATCTACTTTGTTCTGAAAATTAATGCTCTTCCCAACTGCTTTGTGCCAATCTCCGAAAAGTTTATTGGCCATCTCATCTGATAACACAACAGTATTGGGCTGACTTAGTGATTGGCGCGGATTTCCTTCAAGCCATTTAAAGCTTAAAATCTCAAAAAAATCAGGTTCTGCATAATGTACGCT
>NZ_JBFTRT010000916.1:0-1091 GCF_056399685.1 Pedobacter sp. 01N416 | reverse complement strand
ATCCATAACAGTAACTGCAATCTGTTTATTCCTCACGCTTTTTGGCTGCGGTGGGGATAGGCTTAATAATAAACCCTTAACTATTGAGGGTGTTAAAGCGATGTCTGTGCCGGTAGAGCATATTCAGGCTACCAAAGAGCAGATGGAAAGGCGGAAAAGATCGGAGGCGGTCTGCAGATCTCATGCAGTACCCATTTATACCAATCCCAATGCAATGTTCCTGGATCCGGCGGATCAGGTTGCTGTCAGGACCAGTGATGAAATCGTCGACAGGGCGATAGCATTGTGCTATCTGGAGCTAAAAAGTGAAAAAGCTGACAGAAAAATGCTTGCCGAGGTTGAAAAGAAGTATAAGGTGATGGAAAAGCTCACCGCTGCTGAAAAAGAATTTGCACTTAATGAAAATCCCAGTTCACAGCAGCTAACCGATGCCAACTGGAGGGCGGAGGGTTATCACGTTATGCTCTGGGCACTCGGTTATATCGATACGCTGGTATACCCCGATAAACTGTGTGATGTAAGGAGTGATGTAAAGCATTTGTTCTCGCGGAGCGAAAAAGAATTCAGGGAGCAGGCAAAACTTAGGAGCAAGGCCGAGATTCTTGATCAGGCCGATCTGATATTACGTTTAGACTGGGCATGTGTTAATTCCAGGGTAAATAATGAGGCGGTTCCGGGAAACCTTGATAAAGGTGTAGTTTATGAAAGGCACTATGCGCTCAACTGGATTATCAGGCTGATGGATCAGGATTGGGATGGTGTCACGACTGATACCTAAATCTTTTTTACTTCCTTAAAAAAGCCTTGGAACTGTTAAACTTAGAATGTTTTTCTAGATTAGTGCTCCTGGCAAGACCATTAACGAACTTTTTTATTGAAGATTTGAAGCAAATTGCTGATCTTAAAATTCCTAAATAGTTTTGCTCGAAAAATTTGAATTAGGTTAATTGAATCTCCCTGGATCATTTTAGGAAATTCAAGGTTCGGCTCCGAAAGGGAGTCGAACCTGGTGGTGCAATTGGTTGTGAATTAGTGTTTTGAGTTTTGTTAATTCTGGTTTGATGCCAAAAACTCACCTTTAATTAATTCTT
>NZ_JBFTRT010000915.1:0-1096 GCF_056399685.1 Pedobacter sp. 01N416 | reverse complement strand
ATGTTGGATATATTTACCCCCATCGACCAATCTGCAGGCCCTCCGAACAACATCACCCCGGTACGGTAGATTCCGGATATATCAGCTGCCAAGGCTCTTCCTGGCCCGGCCTGTACCCCTGAAGTTGTTGCCCCTGTAAACAGATTACTGTTGATGAAACGGATACTGCCACCGAGTGCGAATTCCTCACCAAAACTCCTGGCATAGCTGATATCGGCTGCAAACTCTGTTGGATGGGCTGTTCCCAATCCCTGTGCGTTATCATCGGTAAGACTAACTGCGCCCAGAGAAAAATATCTCAAAGAAGCCCCTATGGTATTGCGTTCGTCYAACTTGTGGTAGCTGCTCAGGTAGGCAAGGTTCATATCCGGCACCAGATTCCTCATCCATGGGGTATAGGTTAAACCTATTCCTGTCGATCCCAGGGGCAGATAGGCCATCGATGCGGCATTGATGGCTGCCGAATGGGCATCAGCTTCAACCGCTACACCGGCATTGCCCATACCAGCAATGCGGGCACCCGGCGTGATCCGTAAAAAGGGAGCTGCAGCAATCAGGCTGTTAGATCTGGTATCATTGTCGATTTTTCCTGCCTGCTGGGCATCAGCGTTTGTAATAACTAAAGTTAGCAGGGCCAAAAGGAAAAATATTCTGTTCATCGGTTATGAGTTTAAATTTTCAGTTTACTATCAAAAAATAACAATCGTTTTCCTTGCTATCAATTCTATCGGTTTTCCACCAGTCGATCATTTCAGTAGGATATTACACCATCCAAGAATCTTTTGCTAAAGGGCAAAAAACAGAATAGTCCGTCACTACCGGTGTTATAACATTATTTATGCATTACTTTCCCAAAGTTTACATTTTGTAAAACTGGTTCATTTATTCGTTTGTTTAATTGTTTAAATTGATTATCGCTCACCTACTAAAATCATTTAACATAATTCATTACAAATGATTTAATATTCATTCCTAAAATCCTTGTTTTAAAACAAAAGGATGTTAAATAACCCTATTCATAATTCATTACAAATGATTTAATATTCATTCCTAAAATCCTTGTTTTAAAACAAAAGGATGTTAAATAACCCTATTC
>NZ_JBFTRT010000914.1:0-1678 GCF_056399685.1 Pedobacter sp. 01N416 | reverse complement strand
TTTTAAATGCTGAACCTGAGATGAAATTTTTGTCAACTACACTGGCTTTTACAATCCCATTAAGTGTTTTACTCTTCGCGTTTACAAAACGATATACATTGCCATCAACAACTGCCTGACCTTTATCGTCTATTTTTACCTGGTTAAAATTGAAGCTTGCTGTTAAACCACCAACCGAAAAACCAGCATCCTGAACCTTTTTGCGAACCAAATCAAGATTGATATTGGCATCTTTTTTAAAAGTTAGAACAAAGGTGTTTTTGTTTAAATCGGGTTTTACGCTGCTGATAAAGTTTAGCGTTTCTAACGATTTTTGTGTTGCGTTAGAACACATAGAACAGGTTAAACCTGTTACCTGTAAATCTGCTGAAGATATTTGTTGTGCCGAAACATTAACGGCGAAGAATAGCATAATGATGCTGAATATTTTTATTGCTTTCATGATTTTTTTGAATTAGAATTTAAGAAAATGTCACATTGAGCCTGTCGAAATGCAAAACGATGCATTGACGAGACGATGTTTAAAATCCTAATTCCTAAAAATACAATTGAAAATATGCAAGACAATCCGCGAGGAAAATCTTTAACTTTTACGGTTACCTGGGTGTTTTTGCAGCAACCATCATCTTTCTTTTCGGCAGGAATGTCTTTGCAGAATTTGCAGGAAACCTCATTGCTGAAAAGTTTAACGTTTTCTAATTTGCCTCCACAGAAATGGAGACTTAAAGCCAAACCCATAACACTAACTGCATAAAATACAGCCAAAGAAAGTGCTATTTTTTGTTTTAACTTCATTAATACAAAGGTAAAGGAAAAAATATCGAATAATGCCGATAATTATTTATTGAATTTCATTTTTTAGCTTACTTTAGCCTTAAGCACCAATTAAATGAAGAAAATATTATTATTCCTCTGCACCTTTTCGATACTTTCAGCCTTTGCTGCAAAGCCCAAAAATCAATATGTACGCATTAAAACCGAATTTGGAGAATGCATTATTAGGCTATATAATCAAACCCCTTTACATCGCGATAACTTTTTGAAATTAACCAAATCGGGATATTACAACGGTGTTTTATTTCACAGGGTAATTAAAGATTTTATGATTCAGGGTGGTGATCCGGATTCTAAAAATGCCAAACCTGATTCTTTATTGGGTGAGGGTGGACCTAAATATACCATTCCGGCAGAGTTTAATGATAGCTTGTTCCACAAAAAAGGCGTTTTGGCTGCGGCCAGGGAAGGCGATGACGTTAATCCGGCCAAAGCATCGAGCGGTAGTCAGTTTTACCTGGTTCAGGGAAAAGTTTTTACCGACCAGCAATTGGATAATGTAGAAGAAAAGCGCCTGAAATTCAAAATCCCTGAATGGCAGCGTGAGGTATATAAAACGATAGGTGGTACGCCTCATTTGGATAGAAACTATACCGTTTATGGCGAAATAGTGGTGGGTTTGGATATGGTTGATAAAATAGCTGTTCTGGCAACTGATAAAAACAACCGCCCTAAACAGGATGTGAAGATGGAAGTTACAGTTTTGAAAAGAAGAGCGGCAAAAAAGTTAGAGAAGCAGCTGTTACAGGCTTCTTTGAAGGATAAAATGGTTATGTAATTAATGGATCTTGTCTGTTGTCGAAAAAGAATAGGATTCTAATTTCTTCTTGATAAACCCTATAAT
>NZ_JBFTRT010000913.1:0-1101 GCF_056399685.1 Pedobacter sp. 01N416 | reverse complement strand
GGCTTCTTTCATGCCTTCGCTCCAATAAATATCGTCAAAAATCAACAGTGAATCTTCATTAATTTTAGGCAAACACCAGTTAAAATAGTTCAGGGTAGCATCCTTGCGGTGGTTACCGTCAATGTAAACGAAATCTAAACTTGGCTGTTTGGCAATAATATCGGGTAGGATCAAATCAAAATTGCCCACATGAAGCTCTATATTCTCTAAATTTAGATCCTTGAAATTTTTCCTCGCCACCTCTGCCGTTTGCGGGCAACCTTCGATGCTAATCACTTCTGTATCAGCACTTGTTGTGGCCAGATAAGCCGTTGTAATGCCAAGGCAAGTGCCTAATTCTATAGCACTTTTAGGATTTGTATTTTTCGCCAACCGGTAAATCAGTTTGGCCAGGCGTGGACTTTTCAACGCATTCTTCGCAATCTGACTTACCTTTTTTGTACGATTTTTATTGAGGTGAGAACCCGCCCCAAGGTCTGTAACAGTGATTATCGAATCGTCATTAAAAAGTTTTTTTCGTTGTTCTTCTATGTTTTTGTATTCAGATTTGTCGGTAAAATCGTAAATTACCTCATCAGCGAGCTTGTACACGAATGGTGAGTGCGTTCCATGTCGGCTTTTTGCTGTTAAACGGTGTTTAAGGTAATCTGTAATAAATTGAAATAGCATAATATTGCAAAAGTAATTAAACACTGCAAACGTAGGTATGTTTTATGGAAAATAACGCAGAGATAAGTGCTTTAGTAAAATTGTTGGATGATCCTGACGAGGAAGTGTTCCATCATGTTGAAAAGAAACTGCTTGAATATGGCGGCGAAGTAGTACATTTTTTAGAAAATGCCTGGGAACAGTCTTTTGATGGCTTGTTGCAGGAGCGAATTGAAAATATTGTTCATCAGATCCAATTTAAAACGGTTAAAGAAGATTTAAGCTTATGGTATTTAAGCGGTGCTTTTGATTTATTGCAGGGCGCATTAATTATTAACCGGTACCAATATCCGGATTTAGATGAGCAAAAGGTAATTAACCAGATGGAAGAAATTAAAAGGGATATCTGGTTGGGCCTTCAATATGAAATGAGCTCGGTTGAAAAAGTAAAAC
>NZ_JBFTRT010000912.1:0-1107 GCF_056399685.1 Pedobacter sp. 01N416 | reverse complement strand
GGTAAGTACGGATAGCTTCCTGAATGGCCTCATTTGATTTTCCTTCACAATTATAGCCCGAAAGTTTAAAATTAACGGGTGCCACAATAGAAACTGTGGTATCGTAACCTACCGGAACCTGCCATTTACCGCTGCTTAAACGCACCAAGCGCAGGGCTTCTTCATCCAGATCAGATAATATTCCTTTACTCACTTTAGAAAAATAAACCTTCCCTTGTGCATCAAGCTTAAAGCTCACATTTACCGTTCCCTGAATACAATTATCTTTAGAGAACTGCGGATAAATGGTATTCTCTCTCAGGAAGTTTACAAAACCGCTTTTACCCGATTTAAACTGAACCTGGCCCATGGCCAATGAACAGCAGAAAAGTAAAGAAAGGGCGAGCAGGTTTTTCATTATACTAATTTACGGTTTATTCAGGTTTAAACGCAAAGTTTTTCGCAGCGAAAAGAGGAGTTGTTTTGCCACAGAAGCTCAGAAACGCGGAAAAATTGCTCATCCTCCAAACTGGAGTGTAAGCTGTATCCATTTTACATTAAGGGAAATAGAGAAATCTTTTAAAACGCTGTGCCTTCTGTGTTTCCGTGGCTAACCACATAAAATTTCTCTATATGCGCTGTGGTTAAACTAAGAAAACGTAGACTTCAAAATCAAATTCGGATCGGGGCAGTTTGCCAGGTATTTTTCTCGCTCACTAAACCTACAAACCCCAGGATAATCGCCTTTTAATCCTTCCATATTTTCGATCAATTGAAAATGAAGGTGTGGCGGCCAGTAACCGTTCTCTTCTTTTGAGCCTAATTCTGCGATTTTTGCGCCTGCCGGAATAAATTTACCTTCCTCCAGCCCATTTAACGAAGCTAGGCTTAAATGCCCATATAACGCATTAAATTTAAAACCATCGATTTCGTAAGTTAAGATAATGGTTGCGCCGTAATCGCCAAAGTTGTTGTTATTGGCAAAACTTTGAACAGTGGCATCATAAAAATTGTAGATCGATGTCCCCGCTGGCCCCCAAATATCAACACCTAAATGCAACCTGCGGGCTTCTTCACCGGCATCAAAATGAGCACTTCGTGAATATATAGTGCGGTGTTCATCATAAC
>NZ_JBFTRT010000911.1:0-1119 GCF_056399685.1 Pedobacter sp. 01N416 | reverse complement strand
AGACATTGCTATACTACATCCATAAACAGGGCGGTTAAGTCCTAGTAATTATTATAATAATAACTGATATCATCAACCAGCTGGTTGTAAATGGGTTTGGTAAATTCTAAAAACAAAGCACTGGGTGGTGGAGGCAGTTGCTCCCTCCTTCGGGTAATGGCCAATTGTTGTTTACTGAGCGCCCTATCATCACCTTTATAGGTTGCCCAATTATCTCTCCATACATAAGTTCCAGGGAATTTCTGCTGGCGTACCAGTTTTTTTGTGCTCCAATCGGTAATGCTCATATCCAATAATCCCGACGAAGAGATGTTCTTTTCGAAAATACTTAAGGTGGCTTTAACCGTGCCGTAAATTGGTTTTTTCTCACGGGTTTCGCCAATTACCACACTGTCGCGTTTCAACTTTTCTACCCTTTCTTTTACATAGGTTTGGCCTACCACAAAATCATCAAAGTTTAAACTCAATACCTGATCGGGAACAATTTTTTGATCTGTTGCCTGGGCCTCGCCATAAAATATCACAAACTTATTTCTCGAGTAATTTCCAATAAACTGATCGATCTGCTGTTGAAAATAATCAGCGCTTAATTTGTACATGCCGCTGTTTACAATAATCGGCTGTACCACAACCCTGGTTACCGCTGCCCAATAAGCATCCTCCATTTTGGCTTTGGCATCTTTATAATTTGGCTGAAGATTCTGTGTTTTCTCAAATTCGTAGTATGCCTTTTTTGCCGACTGGCGGTTATTTTCTCTCAAATAGCCCAAACCTGAGTTATACCTTGCGGCAGCAGCATTGTATTTGCTATCAGCAAGTTCATTGATGTATTTTGTCGGACCTGGAACAACCGTTAAACAGGCTGGGCAGCTATTGATCTCATCAGCCAATTGATTAATTTTTTGATAATCGTACATCACCGATTCCCATCTGAAAAGGTCGTTAGACATTTTAGCCTCTTCAATTTTTCTTAAATGATCCTGTAAGGCCAAATCGTATCCTGTTTTTAGCACCTCCATAGCCTCACTATTTTTTGGCGAGTTTTGCAGCCTGCTTACTGCTTTAGCAACCGAAGCATCGTAATCACCTTTTTGTAAGGCTTTTTTTCCTGTGGTACAT
>NZ_JBFTRT010000910.1:0-1120 GCF_056399685.1 Pedobacter sp. 01N416 | reverse complement strand
GTAGCGCTTTAGTTTTTTGCCACGGAAACACGGAGTTCACGGAAATAATTCCATGCCAATTTGTTTACTAATTGCCCGATGAATCTTTTACACTTAAGACACCTTAGTTCATTTGAGTGAAGTTTATTAGCCAAAAATATGTAAATAACTTCGTGTTCTTTGTGCCTTGGTGGTTAATCTTGTCTCTGCGCTTTGCGGTTAAAAGAACATCAAAAATAGCTGCGTTTATCTGCGAAGATCTGTGGTAAAAATGTCTGTGTTTTTTTACCAAAATCAAACCTTTCGGATATTCAAAAATCGAAATATTCGACTTAAATTCGGAACATGAGTTACAAGCCTACCTACAAAGCGGCAAACACGATTGCAGCAACTATTGAGCAACATTTTGTTAAACTGCATAAAAATGCAATTGCACAGGGTGAGATAGATTTGGCTACTCAGCCGGACCGAAAAATAATTGAAGCGATAATAGATGTTGCCTTTTGGAGCAGCTTGCGTAAGGAAGAGGGGCATTCGCCGAGGATTTCGATTGCTTTTTTACCACCAGAGCAAACGTCGAAACCGTTACGTTTTGCTAAAAAACTAGCGTTAAATGCCAATACCTTAACCAAAATAGCGCCTGGGATTGAACGTTCAGGAATTCACTTAGGGGTTTGGGAAGAAGATGGCGAACTTTATATCTGGGGTACAACCCTCAATATTCCGAACTTCTGTTTTGTTGTTGATGTTTCTGAACCTGGATTAATCGTAATTAAACACCGAAGGATTTACGGCATCGGTAAGTTTACGAATGTTGCTGTACTTAAAGGAGAGCAGATCCGCATTGTTGATGATACCAGTTGTGCAAATAAAGATTGTCCACCTATTTTGCAGGCCTTGTTAGATCTGACTGTTTTGGCCAGCTGGAACGATCCCATTAATATTTTGATCCAGTTTTCGGTTTCTATGCGTGCCCATGGCCGTGGTGGAGCCTTGCTAATTGTGCCGAAAGGCGATACAAAATGGGAAGAATCTATTATCCACCCGATACAGTATTTGGTAAAACCTCCATTCTGTGGTTTATCCAATCTGGCGAAACAGAGCGGCAACCAGAGTGAAATTTTTTCGCAGGGGGCTGTTC
>NZ_JBFTRT010000909.1:0-1122 GCF_056399685.1 Pedobacter sp. 01N416 | reverse complement strand
GCGTTTAGGTGTGCGTATGGAAGATATTATTGATTTCTACAACAATAAAATAGTTCACAACCCTAATTTCAGGGTTAAATTATTACACTTTTTTATTAACTCTGGTATTACCGATTCGCCATATTATTGGAACGAGTTAGAGAAATACGTAACGCTTTATTGCAAGTTTAAAAAGATCAATCCTGATTTAGATACCCTGGATATTGGTGGTGGTATGCCATTTAAAGATTCGTTGGTATTCGATTTCGATTACGAATACATGGTAAACGAAATCGTAAAAAGGATTAAAGAAATCTGCGCGATCCACGACGTAATGGAACCAGATATTATTACCGAATTTGGCAAATATACGGTTGCAGAGGCTTCTGGTATTTTATATAAAGTATTGGGCCGTAAACAACAGAATGATCGTGAGCGTTGGTTAATGTTGGATGGTTCTTTTATTACCAATTTACCTGATGTTTGGGCATTGAATCAAAAATACATTTTATTGCCGATTAACAATTGGGACGCTGAATATGAGCGGGTTAACTTAGGCGGTATTACCTGCGATGGGCAGGATTATTATAACCAGGAAGCGCACATGAACAGTGTATTTATGCCTAAAACGCGTAAGGTACAGTACTTAGGTTTCTTCCATACTGGTGCTTATCAGGAAGTATTGAGCGGTTATGGTGGTATTCACCACTGTTTATTGCCAAGCCCGAAACATGTTTTGATCCGCAGAAACCGTGATGAAAGTTTCAATTTCGAAGTTTTTGGAGAAGAACAAAATAGCAAGCAGGTATTGAAGATTCTAGGTTAYTAAGTTTAACCGCAAAGAACACAAAGTTTTTCGCAAAGAGCGCTAAGTTTATACTTGGCGCTTTTTACGTTTTTAACCTCTTAGAGGAAGGTTATTTTAGGCTTACTAATTGCATCGTCATACTGCCCCGAATATTCGGGATCAGCCATCTTTCATGTAGGATAGGCCCTGAAATAAATTCAGGGTGACGATCGCTTTTACAGAATCCTTTACAATTTTCTTTATTAACTTAGCGGTAAAACAAATCCATATTACAATGCAATTCGGTAAAGTAGACGACCCAACTATTATAGATTATACCCTTCCTGCTGATGCTC
>NZ_JBFTRT010000908.1:0-1124 GCF_056399685.1 Pedobacter sp. 01N416 | reverse complement strand
CTAGTCTACTTAATATTTGAATCATGAAAAAGAAAACAATATTTATTATCATCGGTATCGCAGTTGCATTATTCGCGGTTTGGTACTTCGCTTTGCGCAAAAAAGAACAGGTGGTTGTTCTCGAAACCGAAAAACCTAAAATGGGTTATATCTCCGAAAATGTTACGGCCACGGGAAAGGTGCAACCAGTTGATACAGTAGCTGTAGGCACCCAGGTATCAGGAACCATCAAAACGCTGTATGCAGATTTTAACTCGAAGGTTAAAAAAGGACAGTTATTGGCCGAACTTGATAAAACTTTATTTGAGGCTACTGTAAATCAATATCAGGCCAACTTAGTCAGTGCTCAGAGTGCATTGGTTTACCAACAGGGCAATTTCAGCCGTCAAAGTAATTTGTATAAAGTTGGCGCAGTAAGTAAAGCAGATTACGACAACGCGTTGTATACTTACAATGCTTCAAAAGCATCGGTTAACAGTATTAAGGCTCAACTTGCTTCTGCTCAAAAGAACCTATCACTGGCCAGTATTTATTCTCCAATTGACGGAACGGTACTCTCCAGAAGTGTAAGTGAAGGAACGACTGTGGCGGCGAGTTTTAGTACACCAACCATCTTCAGTATTGCAAAAGACCTTACGAAAATGCAGGTAGAAGCCTCTGTAGATGAGGCAGATGTAGGCGACATCTCAAAAGGTGAAAGGGCGACATTTACCGTTGACGCCTTTTTAAACGATACTTTTAAAGGTACCATACAAGAAATCAGGTTAAGTCCATCCATTTCTTCAAATGTGGTTACCTATAAAACCATCATTAATACTTCAAATGATGCAAATAAGTTAAAACCCGGTATGACAGCAAATATCACCATCTTCACCAAAGAAGTTAACAATGCTATGCTTATCCCTACAAAAGCTATAAAATTTGCTCCAGATTCAACTTTAGCGGGTAAATATCAAATGACCTGGGTTAATCCCAACAGAAAACCGGCCGGGGCAGACGAGGCGTATGTTTGGGTACAAAAAAATTCAAAAGAACTGGTACAAAAAAAGATTAAAACCGGTATAAACGACAATACTCATGTTGAAGTTTTATCCGGGTTAGCGGCAGCAGACGTTGTCATTACA
>NZ_JBFTRT010000907.1:0-1124 GCF_056399685.1 Pedobacter sp. 01N416 | reverse complement strand
TACATTATAAGTATCCGTTTGAACTGGTCCACTGCTTGGATAAAAAGTAGAAAGCACCGAAAACGATACCGATGTAGCGTTTCCTTTTCCATCGTATTGATAGCCGAAGGTATAAACAGCATCAGTAAAAGGATCACCATCGCCGTCTACCGTTTTTGCTGTGCCTTTAAGTAATACATTTTTAGATTGTTTCCCAAAATATCCACCAGGAAAATAATCAACATGATAAGAAAGTGGATCCGCAATCTCGTATGTGTTTACCGCATTTTCTGTTGAATATACATAGGTAGTGGTTTCTGTGTAGCCAAGGTGAGTATCAACTGAAACTGCTTTTACTAAATTGCCGTTAGCATAAGTTAAGTTATCTGTTGTATTTAATTCTCCGTTTAAATAATTTTTCACCTGAATTAAATAACCATCTGCATTGTAGGAGTATTTTCTGGTATAACTATAACTAACCCCACCTCCACTAATAACGCCATCACTCCCACTCGATATTGCCCTTCCATTTTCCAAAACGATTTCAGACACATTCCCATCCCCATCGGTAGCGGTAATTTTATTTGCCGTATAAAAATAATTACTCGTCTGACCGTCGGTAGTGGTTGCTTTTGAAATCCTACCAGAGGCGTCGTAAGTGAAGGCAAGTGTGTAAGTGCCTAAAATATCAAGATCGGCCTTTAAACTGGCTAGTTTGCAGCCATTTCCATTAGGATCGAACTTGGCGTTCCCATTAATTTCTTTTTTACAACTTGCTATTGATATGATAGCAACAAAAGCTACCATAACATATTTAATTGTTTTATGCATTAAAATTTCCGGTTAAGAGGTTAAAATATCGGCAAAGATATTAAAATTTCTCTTTTTTCATCCAGTCAGCCAACAAGTTAAACCAATCTACATCCGAAGTCCTGTTGATTAAACCAAAACCATGACCACCTTTTTCGTACAGATAAATATCAGTATCTACCTTATTCTGCTTTAACGCTTCGTTCATTAAAACACTATTTTCGAAAGGAACAGTTTTATCATCTTTAGCATGCACAAAAAAAGTTGGAGGTGTTTTCCTGGTTACATTTTTATTGGCCGAGAAATAATGTTTCAAACTATCAGCAGGATTTGGG
>NZ_JBFTRT010000906.1:0-1129 GCF_056399685.1 Pedobacter sp. 01N416 | reverse complement strand
CCATATTACAATGCAATACGGTAAAGTAGACGACCCAACTATTATAGATTATACCCTTCCTGCTGATGCTCCTGAAACAGCAGGGATTTTAGCAGCAAATAAACCTAAACAATCTTTCCAGGCCTATGTGGGTTGCGCCAAATGGAATAAGGCCGATTTAAAGGGATTTTATCCAAAAGGGACTAAGGATGAATTGACTTACTATTCTACTCAATTTAATTCTATTGAGCTTAATGCCACATTTTATGGTATGCCAAGCCGCGAACAAGTAATCACCTGGACGCAAAAAACACCTGCAGATTTTAAGTTTTTTCCAAAACTAACCAATACCATCAGTCACTTTAAAAGATTGATTAACGTTAAAGAACCTGTAGAACAGTATTGCGATGCGATCAGTAATTTCGAAGATAAATTAGGAATGGCTTTTCTTCAATTGCACGATAACTTTAAACCTAAAGATTTCGAAAGGTTAAAAATCGTAATCAACGAATTCCCAAAAGTAATTCCTTTGGGTGTTGAAGTGAGAAATGAAGAATGGTTTTCAAATCTGCCCATTGCCAACGAATTTGCACAATTATTTCAGGAAAATGGTGTAGCCAATATTATCGTTGATACTGCAGGCAGAAGAGATATGCTGCATATGCGTTTAACTTCGCCCACTGCCTTTGTGCGTTTTGTTGGCGCAAACGATGATGACATAGATAAAAAACGCTTAGACGATTGGATTGAAAGAATTGTAAGCTGGAAAGAACAGGGCTTGCAAAACTTATATTTCTTTGTTCACCAGAATGTAGAACTTTCCTCTCCGTTATTTTCCGCCTATTTTACAGAGAAACTGAATAAAGCTGTTGGAACTGATTTAAAAATCCCGGTAATGGCCAATCAGGCTTCGCCTAGCTTATTTTAGTTTTTTTGGTACGTCATTCCCGCGTATGCGGGAATCTTAATACATTTACATCGGGCATTAAGATTCCCAATCAAGTTGGGAATGACGACCCTTCTAAGTTATTTTCTTCTATAAACCGTTTCGGTAGCTTTTGCTTCTTCCCCTTCTGGCGAAACATTGTAGGCCGTTAATACGATTTCGTTCTCGTTAATTATTTCAAGCGTTGTTCTCCAGCCCCAAAGC
>NZ_JBFTRT010000905.1:0-1134 GCF_056399685.1 Pedobacter sp. 01N416 | reverse complement strand
CCCTAACGCTGGTAAGGTAAAACCACAGCCACAAAATAACCAACTGCAAGAAAGAGCTGAGTTTCAACAGCAATATGTAGAGCACATCTTTCACATTCAAACGCCTTTCGAGGTAGCCGATCATTTAGCAGAATATCCTTCTGCCGAAATTAAAGATGCAAAGGGAGCTGAAATTATCGAGCGGTTCTTAAAAGAAGATCCAACAATCAGGCCTCCGAAGCCAGAACAGATAGATAATGAAAATAAGGCAAAGAAAAGTGCAGAAGACAATTACGATCTTGTTTCGGAGACTTTAGCTAAAATTTATATTGAGCAAATGCTTTATCACAAAGCCATAGATACGTATAAAAAATTAAGTTTGAAATATCCGGAAAAAAGCCGTTACTTTGCCGACCTTATCCAATCTATAGAAAAGAAATTTTAAAATATAATATTACCATGGTAACCTTTTTAATCATTTTATTAATTATTGCGTGTGTGGCCTTAGGCTTATTTGTTTTAGTACAAAACCCTAAAGGCGGAGGTTTAGCTACAGGGGGTGGCACCAGTAACATGTTTGGTGTGCAGCGTACCGGCGATGTTTTAGAAAAAGGATCGTGGGTATTGTTAACCTTAATCGTAGTGTTAACCCTTGCCGTTACTACAATTGCTAAAACTAGCGGTGGTACTGCAGCAGTTGGAAACTCAGCTATACAAGAGCGTTTAGATAAAACACCATCACCATCTCCACTTGGCGGAAATTTAAACAGCACTAAACCTGCTGCTTCGACTCCAGCTAAAACAGATTCGACAAAGAAATAAGTAATACTTACCCGTATTTTATAAAGCTTTCCTCAAAAGGGAAAGCTTTTTTGGTTTTTAACATTCCGTAAAAAATGAATCAACCCTTTGTCTCTTAACACACATTTAACATAAAAAGCTTTAAATTGCAGCATGAAATTAAGTGTGCTGGTTCTATTTACTGCTCTCGCCGTTGGTCTTTCCATCGGGATGGTTAATTTTTATTTTCAGCATAGCCTGTATTACATGGCTATTTCTTTTGGCGTATCGTTTCTGTGCAGTTTTTTGGTTTTTTATTATTTGCTGGAGAAATATATTTACACCAAAATTAAACTCATTTACAAACTCATCCAT
>NZ_JBFTRT010000904.1:0-1137 GCF_056399685.1 Pedobacter sp. 01N416 | reverse complement strand
ATTTTCTACTATATCTCTCACTATTTAATATGATGATAATGTTGTAATTATCTCATTTATAATTGGAAAAGAGGACGCAATATTTTTAAGTTTATTATGCACTCGCCTTTCCGTTGGACTGATCGAAAATCCTAAGCAAACCTGTCCCGAATTTAATTTTTAATCCAGTTGTAGATATAAGTTGCTACTTCTTCCCAATTTTTTTCACCAGCGATGAAATGTCCTCTTCCATTAAACATTTTAAAATCGGTTATACTTTCGGTATTTTTATAAGCTTTAAAATTTCTTTTATTCAAAGTAGCAGGCATGATATGGTCTTTTTCGCCAGCGATAAACAATAAAGGTTGGTGGGCTTTTTTAAAATCAACTTTGGCATAACTTTTTAACGTTCCCCAGGCAATTGCTCTGCTTTCTGGCACCACAAATTCCTCAAATACTTGATCCGATTCGGCTCTGGACAAAGTATTGCCGAAGGTGTAATGGAACCACGATTTGGTTGGCATAAAAACAGAGTTGCCTTTAAACGGATTAACAACTGTAAAATTAGATTTCCAAAAGCTCCATTCGTATGGAATAACACCCATTGGAGGAGCGCCATCAATCATCACCCCTGCTTCGCCCTTGCCCAAATCCATTAATTTTTGAACAGTCAGGCCACCCAACGAGTGGCCGATCAAAATTGGTTTTTCGGGTAAAGTATCGATAAATTTTACCAGGTTGTTAACCACATCTACAAAATTCACCTTTGTTAAATTTGGATCAATGTTCGTTCTTAAAGCAGTTGGATCACCTTCGTGTGAGGGATTTGCAGGTGTATAAACGGTGTAACCTTTGGCTTCGAAAAAGGTTTTCCAGGCTGCCCAGCTTTTGTTATTTACAAATAGGCCATGTACAAGTACGATTGTTTTTGATTTTAGAGTTTTCATGTTGTTTTTAGTTTTAATTTGATACCTCAAATCTCCAGCTTAAAAACAGCAATAATTTTAACCTAAGTTAAAATCGTTATTTACCTGTAAGTCTTTTTCTTATGCGGCTTAATGATGGCCCCTGAATGCCTAAATAAGAAGAAATATGGTAAAGCGGAATACTATTAAAAATCTGCGGATGGTATTTGATCAGATCGAGATAACGCTGTTC
>NZ_JBFTRT010000903.1:0-1138 GCF_056399685.1 Pedobacter sp. 01N416 | reverse complement strand
GTCTATCGCACCGTGGGTAAATAAGCTCCAAACGCTGGCTACTTTGCGCGTAATTGATTGATCCCAGGCTCTTAAACTTAAAGAGAACGATCCATCCAGGTATTTCATCCAGTGCCACATTCCGGTTGGCATAAATAAAGTATCGCCATGCTCCAGGAAAACTTCATAACCTTCTACACCATTCAGTGCCGGGAATTTTTCGAAATCGGGGTTGGCCACATCATAATCTTCTAAAGCATAAGTTGCATTTGGCAGGCAATACAGTCTGTCTTTCCATTTGTTGTCGAAAAGAACAATGTGCTTTCTACCACCGAAGTGTGTATGGAAAATATGCGGTAAATCGATATCATAATGTAAAAAGGTTACCGAGTTAGAACCGCCAAAAAACATAGCAGGCATACTTTCGATAAAACCACCCATTAAATCTTTTGGGATTTTTACATCATTGATTAAACTTGGTACTTTTTTAAACAGGTTAAAAAAGAATATACGCAGTTCAGTTGGCTCACGTTTGATCAGGTCAAGGTAATCGCCAAATTTCATATGCGCCGTAGCTGCATTGATCGGTTTAGATGGATCGGCTTTAGAGTTATCGTAAAGTGGAACTTCGAGTTCGCCACCAATTTCCTTTAAATATTCAGTCGTCCATTTTTCTCTGGCAGGCCAGTCTTTGGTTAGGCCCCTGATTACTAACGGACGTTTAGTTTTCAGATAATTTTTCTTAAAATCTTCGGGAGTGATGCTCTCAACGATATCAACAGGTTTTAAAATGAAACTCATGCGCTTAAAATCGGTTATTTGTGCCGAACAACAAATGTGTAAATTTTATTTTACAAAATTGATGTTAACAGGTAAATGTGACTAAAATCACGTAATCTAAAATTAGTAAATACTTAACAATTTAATAATTACGCCTCAACTTTATTTTTAACAATTTCGGTATATGCAGCGTCCCACAGGTCGATCCTTTTCTGCAAGGCTAGTATTGTAGTCTCTTCTGCTTCGGCCCAAAAGGCTTCATTTTTTTCACAGAGCTTCTCCATCATAGAGAGTGCCAAATGGCTATGGTGATCGCCATCTACTTCGATATGGCGCTCCAGGTAATATTTAAAGACCGAAACTTTATCAGCCTGGGTAC
>NZ_JBFTRT010000902.1:0-1144 GCF_056399685.1 Pedobacter sp. 01N416 | reverse complement strand
AGCATGAGTAATGGCTAAATCAACCGTTTCTTCTGCCATTCGGCGATAGGTGGTCCATTTACCACCAGTAATGGTAATTAATCCCTTTGCAGAAACAATAAGTTTATGGTCTCTGCTAATTTCTTTTGTACTATTTCCATCTCCGTTGGTTGGAGCGGCCAATGGGCGCAAACCTGAGAATACACTTAAGATATCTTTTTCCATGGGCTTGCGGTTAAAATAACTCGCCGCTGTACTCATAATAAAATCTACCTCTTCTTTTAATGCTCTGGGTTCTAAACTATGTTCGTTTAAAGGGGTGTCTGTTGTACCTACCAGTAAATGTTCGTGCCATGGAACGGCAAATAGAACACGTCCATCAGAGGTTTTTGGTATCATTAAAGCCGATTCACTATTTAAAAAACTTTTGTCTAGCACCACATGTACACCTTGGCTAGGGCGTACCATTTTTTTTGAATTCGGGTTATTCATTTGCAGGATGTCATCCACAAACACGCCTGTTGCATTAATTACTATTTTGCCAGTATATTTAGCTGTTATCCCGGTTATGGTGTCTTCTGTTTCAATGCCCGTAACTACGTCGCCACTTTTTAACAAGCCGGTTACCTTTGTATAGTTCAATAATGAAGCGCCGTTTTCAACAGCAGTTTGTGCAATGTTTATCGCTAAACGGGCGTCATCAAACTTTCCATCGTAATACCTGATGCTTCCTTTTAATCCCTTTTCTTTAATGCCAGGCATCATGGTTAAGGTTTCTTTTTTAGAGAAAAACTTAGATTTGCCGAAGCTATATTTGCCTGCTAACCAATCGTAAAGCGTAAGTCCGGTTAAATATTTTATAACAGAGAACCAATCGTAACAGGGAATCAGAAATTCTTCTTTATTTACCAGGTGCTTTGCGTTTTGTTGTAATAAACCACGTTCTTTTAAGGCATGTTTAACTAAACCGATATCTCCTTGTGCAAGATAGCGAACACCACCATGTACCAGTTTAGTACTCCGGCTGGATGTTCCTTTGGCAAAATCAGATTGTTCTACCAATAAAGTTTTAAAGCCCCGGCTCGCAGCATCCAATGCAGTACCCAAACCTGTGGCACCTCCGCCAATAATAATGAAGTCCCAATTTATGTCTTCTGTTAGGTGA
>NZ_JBFTRT010000901.1:0-1648 GCF_056399685.1 Pedobacter sp. 01N416 | reverse complement strand
CAGAAGGTCAGCACAGAATTGATTGGGAAAAAGTATACTTCTTCTTTGGCGATGAGCGCAACGTTCCGGCCAATGATGATAACTACAACGGATTAATGGCCAAGAAAACCATTTTAGATCCACTAGGCATTAAAGAAGACCATATTTTTTACGTTGATACCACTTTGGCTCCAGAAAAAGCAGCTATCGAATATAAAAAAGCAATCGATAAACACTTTAACGGTGAAGATCTCATTTTCGATTTAATCCTTTTGGGTATGGGCGATGATGCACATACGGCTTCGATTTTCCCACACACCACTTTGGTTAAAGATGAAGAAGTAAATGTGGCTTCAGTTTATGTAGAGAAATTGGATACGTACCGCATCAGTTTTACAGCACCGTTAATCAACAAAGCCGATAATGTAGCATTTTTGGTTTTTGGAGAGAATAAAGCCGAAGCTTTAAAACATGTTATTGGCGATGAGCAAAAAGATGTTGCAACTTACCCTTCACCCTAGGGTTATTCCGTTTTTTTATTGAACAATTGACCAGATTAGGAGAGATAAATCTCAGACCTACAAAATCCATGATTGCGATCGAATCAAGAAAAAGTTTTGCATATATTACGCAATTGGGGAAAAACTTTATTCATGTGGTTGTTCCTTTCAATCAACCTTATGAAAACAATCTTTGCTTCATTAAGATTGCGCAGGTGCCAGGAACCGATCAATTTAACCATCATTTGAGGATTTATTTCGAAGAAGATGTTAATGATGAGGTGAAAGGTTTTTTAAAAATGGCTATGAAACAAAATATGTAACCCTGAATTCATTTCAGGGTCTTTGTTGTGATGATTTTCCTGACTAAAAAGATCCTGAAACAAGTTCAGGATGACGAGGCGGAGRGAATTTTCTTCTGATGTTATTCATTCGAAACCAAATTCGTTATTTCGACTGCATCGTAGTCCCGATGTTAAGTCGGGAGAGAAATCTGTTTGATAGATTTCTCCCACTTCGGTCGAAATGACGATCAAGTAGCTTAATTTAATCCAATTTCTCTTCAATCAACAACTTAATAATGCCATCGGCCATACCCACTTTAGGCACATAAATCTGTTTTATACCAGTCCATTTCATTAAGGTTAAATAAATCTCACAAGCCGGGATAATTACGTCTGCACGGTCGGGATTTAAGCCCAGCGTATTAATTCTTTCTTTCAGTGAATAACTGGTTAATTTATTATACATCGAATTTAGCTTTTGCAAAGACAGAGGTGCATTTTCCTTCTCATCCGACATGCGGAAGAGTTTATTGATGTTACCACCGGTACCTATGCCTGCCAAATGTTTATATGCTTTTGTATGTTCTTTTACCCAATCTTTCATTTCATCCCAGGTTTCTTCCTTATCCTGGTTATCGAGCATCCTGATTGTACCAATATTGAAGGATCTTGATGCTTCTGGAGCACCTTTTACAAAAACTGACAGTTCGGTACTACCTCCACCCACATCAATATATAGGTAATTTTTATTTTCGTCTAACTCTTCTTCAATATGGTTAGCATAAATAATATTTGCTTCCCGCTGCCCCTCAATAATCTCTAAAGTAACGTCTGCTTCCTTTTTAATCAGCTTAACAATATCTTCTCCATTACGGGCCTCACGCA
>NZ_JBFTRT010000900.1:0-1158 GCF_056399685.1 Pedobacter sp. 01N416 | reverse complement strand
CTTCAGCTCTGCAACCTGGCCAAGTCTAACGGTTGGTTTTGTAACCGTTATTAAACTGCCGGGATAGGCAATACTGATACAAGGCATATTGGGCTCCAGTATCGATGACCAACCCATTTTAGCGAAGGGCCATTTACCCTTTTCGGTAATCACGATCATAGCTGCATCGATGGAATGAATAACCCCTAAACCTTTCGCTTTAAACGCACGGCCATCTGGAAAAGTAACCAGATACAAGGCATTTGGCGTAACAGCATGGGCAGCGGTGAGGATATGTCCGTCGGCATCTACTACCACGCCGCTAAAATACCCGCCGACTTTCCGGTTAGCTGAATCGACGTTGGCAATCTGAACGGACGCAGCGTAAGCCTTTTGGATGCCTGATTTAACTTCGCCCTCCAATTGCCCGATATTGAAATTATTATTTTGCGCAAAGGCTGGCCTGATCGAATACAGGCATATTAAAAATATAATTAACTTCTTCATTTTATTTACTTATTTCAGCGAGCAACAATTTTTTCAATGCCGGATTATTTGGAAGCGGGGCTTCAGTGGTCACTACATTTCCCTGGCGATCAAAAATCAGGTAACGCGGCATTACTTTAATTTTATAGTCTTTAGCCAATACATTATTCGCTCCGCCGACAAATAATTGAATTCCCCCCATCTTTCTTTCCTTAATTAACTTTAACCAGGTAGCTTTTCCTTTTGGGCCATCCTGTGCAACACCGATAAAAACAATATCTTTTTGATCATGAAGTTCTGCTTCTAATTTATTCAGGGCTGGAACCAGGGCTAAACAAGGTCCACAAAAGGTTGCCCAAACATCAATTAAAACTACTTTTCCTTTAAAATCGCTCAGCGAAACCATCTTTCCATCTTGATCAGGAAAGCTAAAATTGGCAGCTTTCCGACCAGGCGTAGCATTATACAGTTTAGTTCCCAAGGCATCGACTTTGGTTTTTAAACTTGGGTAATGAAAGTATTTCCCATACTTATTTACCATTTCCTCGAATTGCGCGTAGGTTTTAACCTTAGTACTCTTCAGATTAAAAATATAAGTCCCTTTTTGACGGTCGGTAGAAAGAAAATCAGTACCATCTTCGGTTTTATTTACACCCGCTGCGTAATCGGCATATAAGCTGATCAATGCTTTAC
>NZ_JBFTRT010000899.1:0-1159 GCF_056399685.1 Pedobacter sp. 01N416 | reverse complement strand
CGTGTGGATTATTCAGCTCGTTCGGTAATTGTTGTAGGGCCTAGCCTTAAATTGCACGAGTGCGGTATTCCGAAAGATATGGCTGCTGAGCTTTACAAACCATTCATTATTCGTAAGATGATTGAGCGTGGTGTAGTAAAAACAGTTAAATCTGCTAAGAAAATCGTTGATAGAAAAGATCCATTAGTTTGGGATATTTTAGAAAATGTATTAAAAGGTCACCCGGTATTATTAAACCGTGCACCTACGCTACACAGACTAGGTATTCAGGCTTTCCAGCCAAAATTAATTGAAGGAAAAGCAATCCAGTTACACCCACTAGTTTGTACTGCGTTCAACGCCGATTTTGATGGTGACCAGATGGCTGTCCACTTACCTTTAGGTAATGCAGCAATTTTGGAAGCCCAAGTATTAATGTTGGCCGCACACAATATCTTAAACCCTGCAAACGGTACGCCAATTACAGTACCATCACAGGATATGGTTTTGGGTCTTTATTATATTACTAAAGGCCGTAGAACAGATGAAACCAGAGTTGTAAAAGGACAGGATTCGAATTTCTATTCTCCGGAAGAAGTTATCATTGCTTATAACGAGAAAGAATTAGACTTGCATGCATTTATCAAAGTAAGGGTAAATGTTAAACAAGGCGATGGTTCTATCGTTAATAAATTAACTGAAACCACTGTAGGTAGAGTATTGTTCAACCAAATGGTCCCTGAAGAAGTTGGTTATATCAATGAATTATTAACCAAAAAATCTTTAAGAGATATTATTGGTGAAGTAGTGAAAATGACTGGTATGGCCCGTGCTTCTCAATTCTTAGATGATATCAAAGAATTAGGATTCCGTATGGCATTCCAGGGAGGTTTATCGTTCAACTTACAAGACGTAAACATTCCGGTAGAAAAACATACTTTATTAGAACAGGCAGCAGCTGAAGTTGAAGAGGTAAGAAACAACTATAACATGGGTTTCATTACCAACAACGAACGTTACAACCAGATTATTGATATCTGGACCCGTATCAACAACAGGTTAACTACATTCGTTATGACTCAGTTATCGTCAGATAACCAAGGTTTTAACTCGGTTTACATGATGCTTGATTCAGGTGCACGTGGATCTAAAGAGCAGATTCGTCAGCAGATTCGTCAGC
>NZ_JBFTRT010000898.1:0-1159 GCF_056399685.1 Pedobacter sp. 01N416 | reverse complement strand
AACCATGGTTTATGGTATCAGTACCATCGCCTCGCGGTTACTCAATTTCATATTAACACCAATATTTACCCGGAGTTACGGTGCTAGTGCATTAGGTGTTTTTACCAAAATGTATGCTTATGCATCTATGACGAATGCTATACTGGCCTTTGGGATGGAAACTACTTTTTTTAGGTATCTCAATAAACATGAAGATAAAAAACAGCAGGTTTATAACAATTCTTTCCTGATCGTTGCCTTTATATCCATACTGTTTTTAATTACTGGGCTTGTTCTTACCGAACCGATCACCAAATGGTTGTTAAACAGTAATATGTCACATTATCAGGATCAAAAAAGATATGTACAGTATTTTCTTTGGCTCTTGTTTTCAGATGCCATCTGTGTAATTCCCTTTGCCAGGATCAGGGCTGATGGAAAGCCTTTTAGATATAGCATCATTAAATTTGTGAATATCTTGACTTATGTACTCTTAAGCTTATTTTTCATTTACGGTATCCCGCTAATCATTAAACATGATCTGCCCGGCGCAGCGTTCTTTCAAAGTTGGTTCCGTGATAAGTGGGTTGGGTATGTATTTATTGCCAATCTGGTAGCAAGTGCGCTTACCTTTTTACTTTTAGTGCCAGAATTTTTAAAGGTTCAGTTTAAATTTGACCGTGATCTTTTTAAAAAAATGCTTTCTTACAGCTGGCCTGTCCTGATCGCAAATTTATCTTTCATCGTTAATGAAAATCTGGATAAAATACTTTTGGATAGATACACAACCGAAGCAGAAGTAGGTATTTATGGTGCTGTTTGTAAGCTGGCTATATTCCTGAGTATTTTCAATATGGCTTTTAGACTGGGTGCCGAACCGTTTTTCTTCAGCTATGCCAAAAATGAAAACGCAAAGATTACTTATGCCAAAATTCTGGAATATTTTGTAATAGCACTTTCCATTCTTTTTGTGGCCCTCACTGCGAATATCGAAATCCTGAAATACTTTATCAGCCGGGATGCAAAACACCTGGCCGAATATTGGGTAGGTTTGCCCGCAGTTCCTTATTTACTTGTGGGCTACGTATGTTTAGGTATTTATATGAACCTTTCTATTTGGTATAGATTGTCTGATCAAACCAGATTTGGATTGTATATTTCTTTAATTGGAGCCTTTATT
>NZ_JBFTRT010000897.1:0-1159 GCF_056399685.1 Pedobacter sp. 01N416 | reverse complement strand
GATGAAAGAGCGTTTTGGTGGTGTTCAGCTTCCCAATCAGCAAGTAGTAAGTATTTCGGAAGAAACGAAGAAAAAAACAATGAGCTCGTATTTTTCGAGTGTATTGATAAAAGATATAGATCTGGCGCTTTCTAAAAAGGAACAGATTGTGTTATTTCAGAACAGGAGGGGCTATGCCACAATTCTAATCTGTGCTRCCTGTGGTTATACCCCAAAATGTGTAAACTGCGATGTAAGTTTARCCTATCATAAAAGCAGTGGCAAATTACATTGTCATTATTGTGGCTATCAACAAAGTAGCGTAAATATCTGTCCGGCCTGTGGTTCGGTGCATGTAGAGCAAAAAGGATTTGGTACCGAGCGTATTGAAGAAGAACTCAGGTTACTTTATCCGGAAGTTACCATAGCCCGGTTGGATATGGATAGTACAAGGACAAAAAATGGGCTCCAACAGATCTTAAACGACTTCCAAGAAAAGAAAACCGATATTTTAATCGGCACACAAATGGTAGCTAAAGGGTTGGACTTCGATAACCTGAACCTTATTGGAGTAATTAATGCCGATACGCTTTTAGGTTACCCTGATTTCCGTGCTTACGAAAGGAGTTTCCAGTTATTGGCGCAGGTTGCAGGTAGGGCAGGGAGAAGGGCTGATCAGGGAAATGTCTGTATTCAGACTTATGATGCCGAAAACCGCATCATTAAACAGGTGGTGAACAACGATTATGAGGGCATGTACAACGACGAAATCGTAGAACGGGAGAAATTCTTGTATCCGCCTTTTTCCAGAATGATATTCCTATATGTAAAACATAAAGATTCTCATGTACTAGATCACGCGGCATTCACGCTGGCCAATATCCTTAAAGGAAAATTTGGTAAACGGGTTTTAGGTCCAGAGCAACCTCTGGTAAGTCGTGTTCGCAATCTTTATATCAAACAGATCATTATCAAAGCTGATAAGCATACTGCCATTCAAAAAGTTAAAGATGCATTGAGAGAAACCCTGACTCAATTTAATGCTACCAAAGAATTTAAAGGCGTTTTTACACAAATAGATGTAGATCCATACTAGAAATGAGTGAATTATTGAGTGAATGAATTTTGAACGAGTTAATATTTGAGTTTGGAATTATTGAATGGGTTCGTTATTCTTTCC
>NZ_JBFTRT010000896.1:0-1163 GCF_056399685.1 Pedobacter sp. 01N416 | reverse complement strand
GCCATCACTCTTTCGCGTTCCTTTTTATCATTCAAAGCCAGCATGGGATAGGTATTCATCATTCCGCTCACCCAACCCAGCTGAAAATTTTTATTATTTTCTGGCAGATAATAAGAGCCCGCTTCTACCTGCACAAAATTGCCCTTGCATATATTGGTAGCCATTTCAAAAGTTTTGCTCATGGGCAATAAATTGCGCGGATGATTTAAGCCTGAAAGGCTTTTACGCACTTTCATAAATTTCTTTAAGAGTGCCGGGATATTTTCGGCATTAAATACATACACCCTGAACTTCAGTTCCACTTCATCGCCTTGTTTCCAGTCTGGAGCAAGATCTCCGCTTAGATGAAAATCGCCAAATCCCGCGGCCATTTTGCGCATAGCAGGAGCAGAAACGCTGAACGAGCAGCTATCTTTTTTTGCAGTTTCACTAATCGTTAAGCCGTTGGCACCCAATTTTGTCAACTGCTCGGTAAGCACAATAAAACCTTTCTTCTCTAAAGTTGAATAAAAACACATGGCTGGAGTAGCCACATTACCACTCTGTAGCTCAATAAGTGATGCTTTTCCATCTTCAATAGAAAGCCTTGGATTATTGGAAATGGTAAGCGGTACCTTGGGGTTGTAATACATATCCTTTGGATAATCTGGATTATAACCATTACCAATTGATCTATATCGGTTGCCATTGTATACCGCAGCCGGAACAAGTACATAATTTTTCGGGTTCCACTTGCTAAAATCGAATGAAACAGCAACCGCGGTAGATTTTGCTAAACCGCTATTCAAGCGGAAGGTGGCAACCGTTTCTATAACATCCCGTTGCTTGGGAGAGCTTGTTGTTTTTAACTGTAAAACCCAGCTGCCTGTTTTAGTTTGAAGGAGATTTTTATGAAAAATATGTTCGCTTAATAAATCAGTCCCATTAAATTCTTTCACTGATACTTTTAAAGAACCATTTAAATTCTTCAACAATTGATTAACCGGTTGTTGAGCAATAGAAGGAATACTAAGGCTTAGCGTTAACAAACCGATCGACCATACTTTTAAGTTCTTCATGCTCATAATTAATTTCGTCCCTGTAAAGGTTCAATTTTGGCCAAATCTAAACTACCCTTAACTTAACTAATACCTATGTTTTTTTCGCAACGGCCTATTAAAAGC
>NZ_JBFTRT010000895.1:0-1163 GCF_056399685.1 Pedobacter sp. 01N416 | reverse complement strand
GGCGCCCTTACTGCTCAAAAATATTATTGCAGGTAACATTAATGGAGAAATTTCAATTTTTAATAAACAGAACAGTTTTGCCGTACTTAATTATAATTTTAGCAGAGAAAAAATCCTTTTCAGTGGAAATACAGAGTTAAAAGATCAGTATAACTACCTTAAACTATTCGAAAATACAGCTGCACAAAATACATCTATCCAGAATATCCTGCCTGATAATACAGCAAACTATGCACTTTATGCTTATGATGATTACAGCAAATGGCTCAAAAAGTTGAATGATTGGCAGGAACAAACGAAAATACTTCCCAAAACCAATGCGCTAATAAAAAAGGTAAAAGATGAATACAGAACAGATTTAAGTTCGATATTCACCACTTATACGAAAAACCAATTTATTCTTTTTCAGTTAAGCACCAGCGAAAAACTAGGTGCAATTTCATTATCAAATGGGGAAAAAGTAAAACAGCTGTTGCTTGATGTAAGTGCAGATTATAATGAAGAAATTAAGCTCTTTAAATCATCTGATATCCTGTATAGTTACTTTGGAGAACCATTTAAAAAATTCGGCAGGCCATATTATACCATTGTAGATAATAATTTGGTTGTGGCCAATAATGCGAGTACAGTTCAATCATTTTTAAATGATTATAAGCATAACAGGCTGTTAATACAGACGCCTCAATATTTAGATGCAGTAAACCAGATTTCAACTACTTCGAATGTGAGTTATTACATCAACACCAAAAATTCGGCAGATATTTTCAGGAACAATATTCAGCTTCCATTTTATAAACATTTGAGGGCCGATAGCGGTTTAAAAAGTTTCGACACTTTTTATTACCAGATGAGTGCAGACAAAAACAAGTTTATCACTAACTTGCTTTTAAACAAATATTTAAAGCCAGAAATACCAGATTCGTTAAGTAACCGTTAATAAGGAAACAAGCCCAGAAAAACTATTTTACATGAAGAAACTTTTACTTGCGTTACTGGTATTAGCCAGCTTCGGGGGTGCAAATGCACAACAATATGCACTTTTTGGTACCAAAACAATGTTTGATGCCTTCGAAAACCCATCTCAAAAATCTTTCACCCTAGATTCATCGCGAAGATTTTCTTCCAATTTCTTCCTGCCCTATTTTGGAACAAATGCCATTAAC
>NZ_JBFTRT010000894.1:0-1418 GCF_056399685.1 Pedobacter sp. 01N416 | reverse complement strand
GCCATTTAAATGAGATGGTTTTTAATTTTTTCATCATTGCAATGGCTCTTTATATATAATATAAAGAATTACAAAATTGCAACTACAACAAAAACAGCGAGTGCTGCTAAAAGATCTACATCCTCTGTAGTCATAAAATTTATTTCAATCGAATTTATCGCGTTGTCCAAAGGACTCCTACGGAGAGCTTGTCCAAACGCTTAAAAATGCACTAAACCTGCCTCCGAAAGGCTACTATTGACAGCACCTAAAAAACCATATTCGTGCCTTGTATTATTAAGTTCGTACAAAAAAACTTTTGCCTGAACTTTCGGATCGTTACTTGCCATTTTTACCTGGCTTTTTTGCAAACAGATCTATCTCGACCTTTGCCGACTTACCTTTACCTGATTGATAATCAGACGGTGCTTTTTTATTAACACCAGCCTCTTTCTTTTTGTCTCTACTCATCTTTAAATGATTACAGTTTGATAAGACCAATCATCATTGCATAAACAATTCGGTGATTGGAATAAAAAAATACTCATCTAAAATTTAAGATTAGAGAATACCGCAATGGCACATCAGCGAGAGAAAAGCAATGTAATTAGATTATTAATTACTGACATAATCAAATATACATTTATAATAGGCTAAAATCGTCATATCAATATGGTTATCGAGATATATTTTACCTGCGATAGCGATGCCAAACCCTATACCATTTTTTATTATTAGGGTAACTGCGATGCGATGTTCTGTTGTTTATCATTATAGCGACTAACAGTAAAATACTGGCGCCAGATAAAACCGGGCACAGTACGTACAAATAACCTAACGAATGGATTTTAGCAGACCCGATATTGGCTATTAGTGCGGTAGCCCCGCCTGGGGGATGCAGTGTTTTGGTAATCTGCATCAATACAATAGATAAAGAAACCGACAAGGCAGAAGATAACCACACTTCGCCGGGAATAAGTTTATGAACGGTAACGCCTACCAATGCACAAATCACATGCCCACCGATTAAATTCCTCGGCTGTGCCAGTGGGCTGTTTATAATTCCATAAATAAGTACCGATGAGGCACCAAATGAACCGATAAGAAATAGATTATCGTTGGCGGTAAAGTATTTAGAATGGAGTATGCCAATAATGCCAATACCTAAAAACGCTCCAATAAATGTCCAAACGTGTTCTTTAAAATCTACTAAAGTTTCTTTGTAAACAATATATTTTGCTGTGCGAAGGTGCTTTCTTATTCGTGTTCTCATAACCTGTACTGGAGCGCGTGCAAAATTAGCAAAATATACAAGGGAAAAGAGAAAGCTTTATAAATAAAAAAGGGCTGAAAAATTAATTTCAACCCTTTAAAATGATTATTATTTCTGATTTTATTTTTGAGATTGCTCAGGCGCTTTTCCGATCAGATCCATAAAC
>NZ_JBFTRT010000893.1:0-1186 GCF_056399685.1 Pedobacter sp. 01N416 | reverse complement strand
CACCACGACATGAGGTGCTGACATACTCAATGACAAAAGCGGCCATAGATAATTTTACTATTGCCTTGGCTTCATTATTGGGTGGGAGACAAATTACTGTTAATTCAGTTGCGCCTGGTGCAACTGATACTGATATGAATAAGGAGAGGTTTAAAGACCAAATGGTTAAAACCAGTGTTGGAAATATGAATGCATTAAAAAGGGTTGGTACCCCTGAAGACATATCAAAGGTAGTAACTTTTTTGTGTAGCGAGGACGGTGGCTGGATAACCGGTCAATATATAGAGACGAGTGGTGGAGCTGGTTTATGAGTCTGTAAAAATCTAATAAGAAAATGTTGCATATTACAATTCTAACTGGAAGGTCAGGACTGCTCTGCTACATCCCCCTCCGCTCCTTTTTTATTTAGCATATCATTTAATAATCAAAATCATTTTCGGGCTCGAAGAAAGTTTTAAATAAATATGAGTTTCAGTTCTATAGGCTTTTATCTCTAGGCTCAATAGAATCCCAACCCTTCCATTTTCATCTTCTACACTTTGTCCCTCTCTCAAGGAAATAAGCTTATCAAGTGATGTATTCTTATCGATCTGTATTGCCGGGAGGCAATGTTTAGCCAGCTCTCTTTCTACAATTTTCTTGCCTTTTTTTGAGTTCATCATTAGTTTGTGAATTAATTTACAGAAGTTCTTCAGTTTTTCAGAAAAAAGATGTTTTACAGCTTAAGACGGCTAACCAGATCGCTGTGCTATAGTGGGTTGATTACAAAGAGGGAGCATTTTCAAGCTCCCTTCTTTTGATTTATATCTGATCAGTATTTTGGTTTTTTATAAGTAATTCATTGCAATTACATCATTCGCATTGAATGTGCGGCTGCCGCCGTTAAAGCAGGCCAGCATAAATGATTCTGCATTTTCTTTTGATGGTGTTCCCGGTATCTGGATAGCACCAACTCTTGCTGTTTCTTCGTTGGAGCGTCTTCCTCCACAGCTATACGCCCAGTCCATATAGTCAGTTTAGCTGAATCCTGTGCAATGCCCAGCTTCATGTTGTAAAAACAGAAGCAACATGCAGTAAACAAGGATTTATTCCATAGGCATTCGCATTCATTTTAACCTAATTAAATGGTTCGCCCGTTGAGGTAGGAAAACCAGCTGAACCTAAAGTGATATAACCACCACTTGAT
>NZ_JBFTRT010000892.1:0-1186 GCF_056399685.1 Pedobacter sp. 01N416 | reverse complement strand
TTATATTAATTTGTAGTATTAAATGTTATAGCATTCATCAATATGTTATTGCGTAATTAACAAAGGCTTTAAAACGGCCTAATGCTTTGCAGGGAACTAGTCTTGTATTAATAGTAATGGCGGTTCTATTTTCCCGCTGATTTCGGTGATAATCGCTGAACATATAAATCAGCGTATTCCGCGTAATCAGCGGGAGTATAAAATGACAATTCATACTTAACTTAGCACTAGTATCTTAACGTAAAGGAGTTATCCGATACAGTCCAGCCCCATGTTGTGGCAATTCACGCTCAAAGCTCCCATCAAAAGTTCCGAGATCTTTGTGATTCCACAAATCGCGCACATTTACTTTGCCTTTTATTTTAATAGCTTCAAAGTTCACTTTTACATTGGCCTTGTCGGGAAAATCTAATGTTCCTTTATCAACCAAAACTCCAAAAGTCACTGAGCCTTTTTCTTGTGTTACGTAGCCAGTTGCTGTAAAAGAATCATATCCTTCAGGCAATTGATAAACGATCACAGACGCTGCATGAGCACCAATTCCCTCTCGTGTTTCATTATTTATAATAATTGGGTTGTTGTCGCAGGTACGATTTACATTTGCATCTCCCCAGCCTGAGGTTGCGCTCAGCCATTTGAGGCTCGTCAATTTTAGATCGCCTTTGGGGCCATGAAGGACAGGATCTGCCCAAACGATATGATCCGAATCAAACCCGTTGCCTCCATCTTTCACGAGGAGAACAAGTTTTTTACCGTCTTTTACCGATACTTCTACCTTTTGCGAACTTCCATTGCCGGCAATTATTGGACTTACATAATCGGCATTGTTGAAATCAAGATTCTCTCCCTTGCTTTGCGCATTGAAAAGGGCCAAGTACTTATCTTTGCTATTAGGCACATCGGCTGTCCACACGATCAGATTCTTTTCGCGCGACACCTGACGATTATTTATGCTGTGTTGATTTACTTTGAGCATTTCGGGATTGGTGAGCATTTCCTTGGTAAAATCGTCAAGCTTGGTCATATTTCCACCAAAAATAAGTGGCGAACGACCAATAGCCCAAAGGCTCATAAGCGTATATTGTTCGTTTTTGGTGAAATTGGTTGGTCGTTTGAATTCAACAATTCCAATGGGTAGCATATCGGCATCAGGGAAATGTCCGGGCCCACGGAAAGGTGTCCACAC
>NZ_JBFTRT010000891.1:0-1188 GCF_056399685.1 Pedobacter sp. 01N416 | reverse complement strand
CGCTAAGGGTTTTGGGTACCAACAACTTTGAGTCTGATTTCAGGGTCAGAAAATTTTTGCAGCTGGTCATCATGGCAGCTATTAAAAAGCTTGCCAAAATCATCATGGTTTTATTACTATTCATTGCACAATAAATTAGTTGTTAAATTAAAAGCTCCCTTTTACTCCAAGGGTAAATCCTCTGGTGGGACTAATTCTGTCAAGGTTATCTGGATCTAGGCCAAACTTATTGGCCCTCCATATTATTCCGAGATCCGAAGAATTCAGATATACATCAAGCGAACGGAATGGAAACCGCCACCGCTCGGCATTGAGGTGGTAACTCAGATTGACATAATCCAACCTGATCTGGTCAGCAGGAACAATATTTATTTCAGCAGCAGAATAGAATGAATCTCTTAGTGAATTTAATGGATAGGTAAATGAAGGAATATCAGTGAACTGCTCATCCCCTGGCTTCTGCCACCTACTGGAATAGTCACTATTTGTAATTCCCGAATTTGCCAGCCCAAAATATCCGATGCTACTTTTTTTCATAAAATAACCAAGCTTGAAACTGATATTGAATGAAACCGTGAGATTTTTATAGGCAAACGAATTGATCAGGGAACCAAAATATACCGGGTTGGCCGGGCCTATATAATTTATATTGCCAGCATTCAAACGTCCTTCTGTTGCAATTGCAGAATAGTTTGTGCTTAAAACACCAATCAGATATCCCTGAGGATTGCCTGCCGCATCAAGCCCACCCCACCTGTATCCAGAAATTGAATAAAGCGGGAGGCCGACAACCGGAGTAATTTCACGTCCACCACTGAGCAGTTTTGACAGGTTATTATTCGCCGAATAATATTTTACTGTCTTGCTTTTATTCTGGCTGAGATAAAGATCTGTTGACCATTTGAAATCCCCACCTGAAATATTTCTACTGTGCAATTCTGCATCAAAGCCTCTTCCCTCCATATCCGCCACGTTCCGTGTCAGTTCATCAGACCCGCCCCAGGTGGTATAGTCATATAGAAACGATCCATATAGATCAGATCCATGCTTTTTATAGACCGAAAAAGATCCCGTCAAACGCTCCTTTGCAAAGGCGAAATCAATTTTCAGGTTATATTGCCCAAGTTCCTCCCACCTCAGTTCCGGGTTATTGATTCCCCTTATCCTCACGAACGGAAGGTTGTTCAA
>NZ_JBFTRT010000890.1:0-1189 GCF_056399685.1 Pedobacter sp. 01N416 | reverse complement strand
GCCTTCAATTATTGACTCAAACGTTACCTTATTTATTTTAGGTGCTATCCTTTACGTTTTTGGTAGCGGTCCGGTTCAAGGTTTCGCAACTACATTATGTATCGGTATCCTTTCTTCATTATTTGCAGCTGTAGCCATTTCGAGAGTAGTTTTCGAATCGTTATTAAACCGCAAAATCGATGTAAGTTTCGATAACAGCATTACCCGTAACGCATTTAAAAACATCAGTTTCAACTTCGTTGGCCGTCGTAAAATTTACTACGTAATCTCTACCATCATTATTATTGCTGGTATTGGTATGTATTTCAAAAATGGTGGTTTAAATTTAGGTGTGGATTTTAAAGGGGGTAGAACTTATTTGGTTCACTTCGATAAAGCAGTTAACACTGAAGATTTAAAAGCTAAGTTAAACCCGGTTTTCGGTAACGAAACGCCTGAGGTTAAAACTGCAGGTGAAGATAGCCAGGTAAAAATTACTACTACTTTCCACATCGAAGATCAGGACATTAAAACTGATAAAGTTGTAGAAGATGCTTTAAACAAAGGTTTAGCCGGTTCTAAATATGAAATTGTAAGTTCACAAAAAGTAACGCCTATCATTGCAAGTGATATCGTAAACGGTGCTTTCTATGCGGTATTGATCTCATGTTTATTCATGTTTATCTATATCGTAGTACGATTCAAAAAATGGCAGTATGGTTTAGGTGCGGTAATCGCATTGTTCCATGATGTGTTAATGGTATTATCTTTCTACACTATTTTAGACGGTATTATGCCATTCTCATTAGAAATCGGTCAGGATTTCATCGCAGCAATTTTAACGGTAATGGGTTACACCATGACGGAAACAGTTGTTGTATTCGATCGTATCCGTGAGAAATTAAAAGAATCTGGCAAAGAAGATTTACATGGTGAAGAGCGTAACAACTTAATCAACTTCGCGTTGAACAGTACATTAAGTCGTACCATCTTAACTTCATTAACCGTATTCTTCGTGTTATTGGTAATCTTTATTTTCGGTGGCGATAGCATCCGCGGATTCATCTTCGCCTTGTTAATCGGCCGTATCATCGGTACATATTCATCATTATGTATCTCTACTCCTATCGTAATCGATTTGGGTAGCTCAGCTGAGAAGAAAAAGTAAGAGATTAATTTCTTAAAATATATAAGCGCTCCGATGTATCGG
>NZ_JBFTRT010000889.1:0-1190 GCF_056399685.1 Pedobacter sp. 01N416 | reverse complement strand
TCTCTAGGCTGGTAATGGTTGTTCAGGTCACTTTTACTCACAAAGTTCTGGTTGTTTAAATAACGACGGTCTACCTGCCACAAATCAATCAAAACAAATAGTGCCAATAAACCGAAGGCCAATTGCATATTCATTTTCTTAGTGATGAAAGCCCAAGTAACACCAAAACCAATGGCTATAAACAATACGGTACGTAAAGCGTCAGCACGTGCTAAAGCCACACGGTCGGCAACAATGCCATTTAAAATTTCCATTGCGGCACCGCGGTTGTTCTGCAAGGTTTGTGTTAAAGCATCTAAAACCTGTGCCTGGTTGGCCTGCGTAAAGCTGAAGAACGCCGTAGGGATCACGGCAATAATTAAAGCAAAACCACCGGTAATACCTGCTGACCAGGTTAATCGCTGCACTAAATATTTTTGATCGTATTTTCCTTCTTGTGCTTCTTTAATGGCCAGTATAGCCAGCAAGGGTACCAATAAACCTACAACGGCCAATATCGATTCAACAGCCCTGAATTTGTTATAACCGGGAAGGTAATTAAAGAATATATCCGAGATAAACGGTAAGTTACTTCCAAAGGAAAGGAACAGCAATAAGACACTTGATCCTAAGATCCACCATTTCCAGCGGTGTTTTACAATAAACAGTCCGAAAACAAATAAGAAACAGATAATGGCGCCAAAATAATACGGACCTGAAGTACCCGGTTTGTTGCCCCAATACTGGTTGGTACCCAAATTTTGCGCCACATAACCAATGGCCTGCTTTGGATCAACGCCCTGAAGATTTTTTTCAACTGCTTTATAAGTATTGCTTTCAGGTTTAATAATTTCGTCGATACTGCTTGCACCACCATAAATATTCGGAATCAGAAATGAGAAACTCTCTCCAACACCCTGGCTCCATTGGTAGGCATATTCTTTATCTAAACCATTTGCAGGTTCAGCCTTATCGGTAGTTAAGTTCGATTTACCACGGATGGTTTCTTTGCCATACTCGTAGGTTGTCCACAAGGTACCTGCATTTACCAGAACCGATAAGAAAATACCCGCAGCAATATAAGCAACAGCTTTACCAAATGCCGGAAGCTGTTTTGCTTTAAAGGCATGGTAAAGTTCTATACAGCCTAGAATAAATAACGCTATAAATAAATAATAGGTCATTTGGATGTGGTTCGAGCGGATCTCTAG
>NZ_JBFTRT010000888.1:0-1194 GCF_056399685.1 Pedobacter sp. 01N416 | reverse complement strand
GCCTAATAAGATTCTAAAATAGTCTAACCACTTTGGGTGATGGTGATCGCCCCAGATCTGGATTTTCTTAAGCATGTTCATAACTTCTATATTTTGGTTATGACAATTTACGGAAAAATTAAGAAAATAACAATGCTTAACTATTTGATTTTAAGGCTTTTTTTTATCCACAGTTTTACTGTTTACATAGTCGGTTGGCGACATGCCGAACTGTTTGGCAAAGTTTCTGCCAAAGTGCGATTGAGAGCTATAACCAACCATTTCTGAGATTTCGTAAATTTTCAGTACCCCTTCATTTAAAAGCTCGGCCGCTTTTTTTAGCCTTGCCAAATTAATCAGTTCATTGGGGCTAAGGTTAGAAATGGATTTAATTTTCCGGTATAAGGTTGGCCGGCTCATATTCATCTTTTCTGCCAGATGTTCGACGTCCAGGTCCTGATTGCTGATATTCTTGTTAATGGTATCCTGTAATTTTTCTAAAAACAGTTCGTCTGCCTTTGAATATGCAATACTTTTAAGGTGGAGCAGGGGAGAGCTCGCGAAATATGCTTTGATTTTGTTCCTGTTTTTAATCAGGCTAGAAATCTGTACCTGTAAAAACTCGGGAGAAAATGGCTTTTCCACATAGGCATCGGCACCCAGTTCTAAACCTTCAATTTTAGAYTGCAATGAATTTTTTGCGGTAAGCAGGATAACGGGGATATGGCTGAATTCTAAGGTAGATTTTACTTTCGCACAAAATTCAAAACCGTCCATTTCGGGCATCATTACATCGCTAATGATGAGCTGAACAATTTGACGCTGTAATATTTCTAATGCTTCTATACCGTTTCTGGCCTGTAGTACATCGTATTTTTCTTCCAGATCATCTGAAATGAAATCAAGGATATCTTCATTATCATCAACCAGCAACACCACAGATCTTTCCATATCTTCAGTATCTTTTATGGTCAGCTTGCCTACAATTTCTTCCATTTTCCGTTCAGGTTAAATTCTATAAGTTGATGGATAGGCAATTCCAACACAAATATATTAAAATCATGGTCATTAAAATCTAAATAAAGCTCCCCGCTATGCAGTTGAGCAAGCGATTTTGAAATCGATAAACCTATTCCGGTTCCTGCCTTAATTTCTGTTTCTTTGCCCCTAAAAAAAGGTTCAAATATCTTGTCCTTAATTTCAATTGGGATGCGA
>NZ_JBFTRT010000887.1:0-1200 GCF_056399685.1 Pedobacter sp. 01N416 | reverse complement strand
GTGTATTGACGGCCGGCTTTAGTAGGTACTTTACTGTTACGGGCAATAATTACATCCATTAGGCCACCCATGGTTTCGATACCCAAAGAAAGTGGCGTAACATCTAACAACAAGATATCAGAACGATTTCCTGCCAAAACATCGGCCTGAATGGCTGCACCAAGTGCTACTACTTCATCAGGATTGATATTATCCTGTGGTTTTTTACCAAAGAAATTTTCTACAGCCTGTTTTACAAAAGGTGTACGGGTAGAACCTCCTACTAAAATTACCTCATCTATATCGCTGGCTGATAGATCTGCATCCTTTAATGCATTTTTACAAGCAGTGATGGTTTCTTCAACCTTCGCCGAAATTAACTGCTCAAAAGTTTGTTTATCAAGTGTGCACAAGATTTCGCCAACTTGCTCGTTGTATAAGTTCTGGGTAGATAGTGCTTTTTTAGCAGCCTCAGCCTGTAGACGTAAGGTTTGCATCAAAATATTGTCATGAGCAACTACGGCTACATCTAGGTTGTTTTTCTCCAACCAGTAGTGTAAAATGGCCCTATCGAAATCATCACCACCCAAATAAGTATTGCCGTTTGTGGCCAATACCTCGAAAATTCCATTCTGGATCTGCAGAATAGAAACATCAAATGTTCCACCTCCTAAGTCGTAAACCGCTATTGTTTTTTGTTGTGAGGGATCTAAACCAATTCCGTAAGCCAAACTTGCTGCGGTAGGTTCATTTACAATACGCATCACATCCAAACCGGCCAGTTTTCCGGCATCTCGTGTGGCCTGACGCTGACTATCGTTAAAATATGCAGGCACAGTGATTACAGCCCTGTTAACCGGTGTTTTTAAGGCATGTTCTGCTCTYGCTTTAAGTTCTTTCAAAATTTCTCCCGATAATTCGATCGGTGTGTAGAAACGGTCGCCAGCGTGGATTTTCACCAAAGCATCGCTATCATCGTCTATAATTTTGTAAGAAAAAATAGCTGCATGTTCGGCTACATCTTTGTAAGAGCGGCCAAGTAATCTTTTAACTGAAAAAATGGTGTTTGAAGGGTCAGTGGTTAAGTATTCTTTAGCCTCGTTACCTACAACGGCTTCATTCTGGCCATTAAAATATACCACAGATGGTACCAATATTCCTTTACCTGCATCGTTAATTACCTGCGGATTTTTATCTGGATTGATAAACGCCACCAAACTA
>NZ_JBFTRT010000886.1:0-1232 GCF_056399685.1 Pedobacter sp. 01N416 | reverse complement strand
TGGTTACCAGTGCAAGGTAAAAATCGGGTTTAATACGACCACCTTCTGCCCATTTACCTAAAAATGTTTCTAAGAAAGGGAAGTTTTGATCTGGCCAGGCCAATTGAATACGGAATAAAATTGATAAGCCCATTGCTATTACCGCCATAATGATACCGGTAATTAAAAATTGCTTAGCAATCATTTTATGATCCATACTAAAGATATACTTTGAAATCAAAGTCTCTTTATGATGCCCATGATCAGCGTGATCGTGATTGTGTTCGTCGTGTAATGCTATTGTTGACATAATTCGTTCGCTCCTGCTTAATATTATTTATTTAAAGCCATTTGGTTAGTTTTCGCAGCTGTAGAATCTGTTGCTGCTGAATCTGCTACTGATTTTACAGGCGCAGGTGCCACTGGCAAATTAAATTGTTTTCTTAAATCGTCGTTTAAGTATGTTTTCTGTTCTGCTATCCAAGTTTTGTATTCAGCTTCAGAAACCACCCGCACAACTTTTTGCATGTTGTAGTGACCTGACCCACAGATTTTAGCACATAAGAAAAGGTACTTAAAGTTAGGATCGTTGGTTTCTTGCTGCATCTCAGCAGTAGTTTTAGTAGGCGTAAACTCAAAAATGGTTCTCATACCCGGTACAGTGTTTAACTGTACTCTAAAATGAGGCATATAAAAACTGTGAATTACATCTTTACTGGTTAAGATCAGCTTTACAGGTTTTCCAACCGGAAGCACCATCTCATCAGCCATCTCATCATCACGAGAGTTTAAATCTTTAAAATCGATACCCAATGGGTTGGTAGCTGTAGTTAACTTGTAATTTTTATTACCAACTACACCATCAGCTCCAGGATAACGGATAGACCATTTAAACTGCTCAGAAGTAACTTCTATCTGTAATGGTTTGTTGTTTGGATCTTCAACTTTGAAGAAAATAGATCTCCAGGTTAAGAAACCCATTAATACCAAAACAGTTAATACTAAAGCCGGAACGATTGTCCAGATTTTTTCGATTGTATTATTATGTGGATAATAGTAAGCTTTTCTTTTGGCTGAGTATTTATAGATGTAAGAAAATCCGAATAACAAGATGTGTGTAACCACAAATACGATTGTGGTGATGATTAATGTTAAATTAAACATATCATCAATTTTCTTTCCGTGCTCAGATGCTGCAGCTGGAAGTAACATGGCGCCATGCACAGTATATTCCCAATATACACCATATAAAC
>NZ_JBFTRT010000885.1:0-1234 GCF_056399685.1 Pedobacter sp. 01N416 | reverse complement strand
CTTTAATAATATAGCAAAGATCTCCTTTAACCGCGCCGCCAGTACCAGCCTGGCTAGGCGAAGTTCTCCAGGTTGTTCCAATTACATCTTTTACTGATAGAAAAGTAAGACCAGCCAAATCTGCTTCAGTAAATGTTGCATAAGCATCTTTTTTAGCTACCATTGCCGCACTTACACTGCCTAAGTTATTGATTGAAACAAAATCCTGAACCCAATAAGGCGAACCTAAACCAGAGTTGAACGTACTGTAGCTCCATGAAATATCCCATGTGCTTTTTGCCGGTTCAGCCTGAACAATTTTATTGTTTTCTAACGAAACAAAAACCAGATTGTAATCAGCATTTTTAGGCACATCCAAAGTTTTTATTACAGTTTCGTTTAGTCGGGCATATTGAATTTTGTAGCCAGAACCATTACGGGTAACTTTTAATTTAAACCACTTGTCTTTATCCTTATTTCCTTCGTAGCTTAATAAATAAACTTTGTTCTCTGCTTCCGTAGCACTTACTTCAGTAAAAGCTGTTTTAGTGATATTTCCGTCCCAATAATCAACTAACGACACCGTAAGCGGATCCATGATATCGTGATTTAAATTAACTGTTGTTCCTGGATCTGCCAATGTAACAGCTGTAATATCGATTTTTGATGTTGCCGTTGCCGTAGTTTGATAAGAAGGATTAAGCACAACTCTGAATTTACTATCAGAAGTTAACCCGATATTGAAACTCTTTCTTTCTGCAGAAGTCTGTTTATCGGCGCTAAAATCTACATAAACTATATTTGTATAGTTTGATTCTGCTGTTTTACCACTAAGTGTTAAAGTACTTCCATCGGAAGGTGGAGCAACAAAAATAGGTTCTTCTGTATTCTTTTTACAGGCCGTAAGTGTTGCAGCTAAAAACGCGATAGCGATTAATGAGTTCAGTTTGTTCATGTTATTATAATTAATGTTGTTTATTGTTAAAATTTATTCCAGTTATAGATTAGCCCAAGCACATACGATCGGCCATAACTATATGGAACATCGCCACCTGTGCTGTGTGCTCCACCAGTTGCAGTTGAAGTGTTGCTCAATTGTGTAACATTAAAGAGGTTTTTAATACCTGCATTAATGGTTAAAGACTTAAATAGATTTTTGTTCAGCATTAAATCTGCGGTATGGAAATCGCCAATTTTTGTCAGTTTTACTGAGTTGGGATCGTTTTCGGCTGTAAGTTTATAGTTTGGCAAGCTC
>NZ_JBFTRT010000884.1:0-1235 GCF_056399685.1 Pedobacter sp. 01N416 | reverse complement strand
ATTAGCGATATTTTTAGGTGCTACGAAAACCGAAAACGTAGGTACCGATACTTTGGTAACACTCAAGGTACCATTTGCACGTACCTCAGTATTTTCTACATAATCAGCAGGTGTAGTTTTAGCGCCCGGAATTTCACCTGAATATAACGGTACAACTTCTTGGGCATTCGAATAGTTAACTGCCATAAACAATAACATGATAAGGATGGATGATTTTCCCATTTGTTTTAGATTAAAATTCCATTAAATATGCTTTTAAAAACCCGTTAATATCGCCATTTAAAACCGCATCGGGATTAGAGGTTTGATAATTGGTCCGGTGATCTTTTACCCTTCTATCATCCAGCACATAACTTCTGATCTGTGAGCCCCATTCTATTTTCTTTTTCGATCCCTCTACCGCAGCAATTGCTTCGTTACGTTTCCGTTCCTCAATTTCATATAATTGAGATTTTAATAAACGGATAGCATTCTCTTTATTCTGCAATTGCGATCGCGACTCCTGGTTTTTAATAATAATGCCTGAAGGTTTGTGGTATAAACGTACAGCTGTTTCAACTTTGTTTACGTTTTGTCCGCCTGCTCCACCAGCCCTAAATGTTTCGAATTCTATATCAGCAGGATTAATATCAATCTGTATGGTATCGTCAACCAGGGGATAAACATAAACAGAAGCGAAAGATGTATGCCTACGGGCATTCGAATCGAATGGAGAAATCCGAACCAAACGATGCACGCCATTTTCGCCTTTCAGATAACCATATGAGAAATCGCCATCAAACTGAAGCGTTACCGATTTTATACCGGCAACCTCCCCTTCCTGGCTGTCCTGTTCGGTAATTTTATAACCGTTCTTTTCACCCCACATCATATACATGCGCATCAGCATATAAGCCCAATCACAGCTTTCAGTTCCGCCAGCTCCAGCAGTAATCTGTAAAACGGCAGAAAGTTGGTCTTCTTTGCTACGGAGCATATTTTTAAGTTCCAGTTCTTCTACGGCAGTTTTACTGATCTCGAACTGGTCTTGCAGCTCAGCTTCTGAAGCATCGCCCGATTGAAAAAACTCAAACATTACCGCAGCATCTTCAACCGCATTATTGGTTTGGTTAAAGCCATCCGTCCATTTTTTCTTTGAACTTATTTCGGCAAGAATTTTTTCTGCTTTTTTAGGGTCATCCCAGAAATCGGGAGCCATTGTTAATTTTTCTTCTTCGCGGATGGCGTAAAGTAGC
>NZ_JBFTRT010000883.1:0-1259 GCF_056399685.1 Pedobacter sp. 01N416 | reverse complement strand
GTACTGGTTATTATCAGATCCCTGGAAAACTGATTACGGATTCACATCCAAAAATTGAAACGGTTACAGCAAAAAAAGCCTTTGAAACCTCTTCCAATGCTGCAATCGCAAAGCTGATCAACACGCATTATGGCAGCGATCCGATGAAATTTACAGATCACCTATATGATTGGGGGCTGAACAAAAAAATGGAACTGCAGATTCCTGGTGAGGCAATGCCGGTGATCAAAAATCCTAAAGGGAACAAAAGCTGGAACAAAAACATGACGCTGCCGCAAATGGCTTACGGTTACGAAATGATGTTGACACCGTTAAAGATGCTCTCATTGTATAATGCGGTAGCTAACAATGGTAAAATGGTAGCTCCAATTTTTGTGAAAGAGATCAGAAGGCTGGGGAACCCGATCGAGCAGTTTAAAGCAAGGGTAATTAACGATAAAATATGTTCGGATGTTACCCTCAGCAAGATCAAGAAAATGCTTGAAGGTGTGGTTACGGAAGGTAGTGGAAAGCAGATCGTTTATAATCCGCTATATCCGATCGCGGGTAAAACCGGTACTGCCCAGGTGGCTGATGCAAATAAAGGATATAAAGGGAAAAAACAATATCAGGCTTCTTTTGTAGGGTATTTTCCAGCTGATAAGCCTAAGTATTCTTTAATYGTGGTAATTAACGATCCAAAAGGTGCTTATTATGGTGCTACGGTTTCGGGCCCTGTGTTCAGGGAAATCGCCGACCGTATTTATGCCAGCGATATGCAGATGTATAACGATGTGCCGACCCGTTTGGTAGGTAATACGGGTAATCCGCCAACAAAAGCAGGACAGAGTAAAGCGACTCAGAAAGTGTATAAAGCATTTGGTTTTAAACCGCTTTTTGCTTCAAAATCTGAGTATTACAATATTATAGATACCAGTGCGGGAACAGTTTTTCAAGAAAATAACGAGCGTAAAGGTGTGATGCCAAATGTGGCGGGAATGGGACTGAAAGATGCATTGTATCTTTTGGGAAATGCGGGTTTGAAAACAAAGGTTTCGGGTTCCGGAAAAGTGGTCAGTCAATCCATCATCGCCGGAACAAAGGTGGGTAAAGGATTGGGTGTACAGATAGAGTTGAATTAAAAGGAATGATAAAATGAGAGAATTTTGAATGAGTGAATGTTTAAAGGCTATATCCACATTCTATCATTCTCTAATTCAATCATTCAATAATTAATATGATGCAATTACAGGATTTACTTTATGGCGTAACGATTAAAG
>NZ_JBFTRT010000882.1:0-1261 GCF_056399685.1 Pedobacter sp. 01N416 | reverse complement strand
GAGTAGTACGGCTGTACAACTGGCGGCAAAAATGCATTTGGGAATAAATTTTGGCAATACCATGGAATCACCAAAAGAGGGTGATTGGCAGAATAGTAAGCTGACCGAATCGTATGTAAAATTTGTAAAGCAAATTGGATTCAATACTATACGGATTCCTTGTAACTGGAATTGGAGTCATTTAAGTGATCCCGATAAAGTAGAAATTGACAAGGCATGGCTTAATCGGGTGAAAGAAGTAGTTGGATGGTGTGTAGCTAATGATATGTATGTGATGTTGAATACGCACGGAGATAATGGCTGGCTCGAAAATAATGTCAATGCCGCAAAGCAAGAGGAAATTAATGCAAGACTAAAAGCACTTTGGGAGCAGATTGCTACAACCATGCGTGATTTTGACGAACATCTTATTTTTGCCGGTACGAATGAACCTGCGGTTGAAAATGCTGAGCAGATGGCCATACTCAATAGTTATCACGAAACATTCATCAAGGCGGTTCGTTCTACGGGAGGCAGGAACAGTTACCGGGTATTGGTTGTGCAGGGCCCCAGCACTGACCCTACTAAAACCTTTACTTTGATGAATACGATGCCAAAAGACGAAATCCCTAATAAGTTGATGGTCGAGGTGCATGACTACACGCCTTCTACATTTACGATACTAACAGATGGAGATGTAAGTTGGGGCAAAATGGCTTACTACTGGGGAAAAGGGAATCACTCTACTATTGAGCCAGAACGCAACGCTACCTATGGAGAAGAGGATGTGATCGATACTGAATTCAAAAATATTAAACAGAAGTTTGTTGATAAAGGAATCCCTGTGATGCTGGGTGAATATGCAGCCTGGAGAAGGAATGCGATTAACAACCCGAATTATCTTCCTAAAGATCTGGCTATGCACAACAAGTCTGTAAATGACTGGACATATTATCTAACCAAACAGGCTAAAGCGAATGGTATTCTGCCATTCTATTGGGAGATAGGTTTTATGTTAGACAGAGCTAATAATGTGGTAAAGGACCAACCTATGTTAGATGCCCTTATTGCAGGAGGTAAGTAAATAGTAAGAGATACTATAACTAAATAGAAATACAGCTTTGTAGAGGTTCATGCATAGCATTGAATTTAAAAAGAGGTTGTATCATAAAGATGATTTTAGCCCAGACGCTGTCATGTTGAGCCTGTCGAAACACCTTAAAGTGTATTTAAATAGGTCCTTCAACAAGCTCAGGATGACAAATCTATATTTATGATACAC
>NZ_JBFTRT010000881.1:0-1266 GCF_056399685.1 Pedobacter sp. 01N416 | reverse complement strand
GTGTGGAGTAATTATTCTAAGTTTTTTAATCGTGGTGTTGAGGAGGATATTCTAATTTCTTTACGCTCTTTAGGAGAAGAAAACTTGTAAAACAGCAGCCAATAAGTGATGGCCATAATCAACATACCTAAGAGCGCACTGATTATATCATTCCTTTTCATACTTGTTTCGCTACAAAAAAAATGCCGATACGCCGATATTGATCCCAATAATTGTTTTTCTTCTTCTTTTTTATCGATTTCTTAATTTTTTAAGAACAAAGTGAGAAGTCTGCTTTTCGGAAATGAGGAGGGCTTTGGCTATAGTGTAAACAAAAAAAGCCAAAATAATAGGACTTTTTTTGTGGCGATAATATATTATACCCGGAGGCAATAAAGTTTTATTTCTTTGGTAGTGCGTTGGGGTTATTGGTATTTTCTGTCCTAAATAATGGTGCCTGATAATCTTTTGGTAAGTAATCTGCTGGAATGGTGGTGGCATTTCCATCTCTGAGCGCTTTATAATGTGGTGACATAATTTCTACTCCGGCCTGGTTAAACTGATCCTGTATGTTTGCATGCAAAGCAGAATAGATTACGGCCTGCCGGTTTGGCGATTTAGTAAAGGCATTTAATCTATAGCTTACATAATAATCGTCAAGGCTGGTTTGGAGCACATATGGCTTCGGTTCAGCATCAACAAGTTCTGTTGCTAAGGCTGCATTAATGAGCAGTTCGTGCACTTGCCTCCAGAGCACATCATAACCAATAGTTACTGTGGTATGGATGATGAGCCCCTTTTCAAGCGCTTCAATACTAAAATTTACCGTATGGTTATTCATCACGGTCGAGTTCGGGATAGAAACCACCTCATTCTGAATAGTGCGTACCCTGGTAACCAGTAATGTTTTTTCAATAATATCTCCTGTAACTTCTCCAATCTTTACCCGATCGCCTATCCTAAAAGCCCGCATATAGGTGAGTACCAGGCCAGCAACAACATTGCCAAGCGCACCTGCTGATCCGAAAGTAAAAAGAACACCCATGAAAACCGAAACCCCTTTAAAAACACCCGAATCAGATCCCGGGAGATAAGGAAAAATGACAATAAGCATAAAAGCCAGAATTAACACACGGATAATCTGATAGGTAGGATTGGCCCAATCTTTATAAAAACCTGGTATATTGAGTTTGCCCCGTTCGATCTCCATTTTGATAAACCTAACAAAGCGGATCACATATCTGAATACCACCAGAAGAACCAGTATAGTCATCAGGTTGGGAATAT
>NZ_JBFTRT010000880.1:0-1270 GCF_056399685.1 Pedobacter sp. 01N416 | reverse complement strand
TTATGGATCCCTCCAATTTAATTTCTGAAGGGGTTACTTCTAAAGTATCGGGACGGTGATACCATACTACCTGATATTTTTTAAGATCTAATTTATTCTTTATTACTTCATCAAGAGTAATTTTCTGAATAGTGAAGCTGACTTTACGTGTGTCGAAAAATTTCTGCAAAGCGGCATATTCAACTGTTTGTTCTTGTTTCCCATTCACAAGCAAAGCTACCTTAACAGGAGGACTGATCATACTGGAGAACAGCAATACAATAGCTACTAATGAACTGTATTTTAGAATATTATTCATTTTAATTAATTTAATTTTTACTTTGAACCCATGCTATTCAAAAATTTGTCAAATCGAACTCATTCATAGCCTAATTCAATCTATAACTTTGTCCGATTTGACATTGCAACTTTATCTTTAGCAAATCATATTCAAATAACTTTATTAATCCGTATACTTTACTATTTTGCAGCATCCGTTACACAACGGAAACCCACAGTGGCATTACGTTCAAAACCTTCTGAAACACGCAATAAATATTGACGATAAAATAATTCACGGGGTCCCCCTTGCACATACCACCAGCTAGATGAAGGCAAGAAATAACTTCCACCTTTCATCATGATATAACGATATGTTCCATTATCATATAAATCATTGGTTAACTGCCAAACACTGCCTGTAAGATCCTCTAATCCATAAGGATTTGCCCCTTTAGGATATTTCCCCACCGGATACAGTTTGCCATCTCCCAGATTACAACGATCTGTGTCTATACCTTTAATTTTCCAAACAGACAACGTATTGGTTACAAACTCTTCCACTTTTTGTATTGGTTTATTTTGTACCCAAGGCCAGGCATTTCCCTTTTCTGTCTGGGATGCATATTGCCATTCAATTTCTGTAGGCAAACGTTTGCCAGCCCACTTTGCATAAGCTTTGGCATCTTCGTAAGACACATAGATTACGGGGAAATTTTCTTGTCCACTAGCAATTTTACCGCCAACCCAATGTTTCAAGAAATTATTGGCATCAGACGGTTTATAACCCGTGGCGTCCATAAATTCTTTGTATTGGGCATTTGTCACAGGATATTTATCCATGAAATAGGCAGGCATGCTGATTTTTTCATTTTCCAATGTAGGAGCATCTGGGTAAGGAATAAATGAATCTCCAACCAAATATTTATTACACATAAATTTTCCAGCAGGTATTTTTACCATTCCTTTAGGCGCTTTTTTTACAGGATTTGTGAATTCAACTCTAGAAGCC
>NZ_JBFTRT010000879.1:0-1280 GCF_056399685.1 Pedobacter sp. 01N416 | reverse complement strand
CTGTAAATATAACTCACCTAACTCGCGGTAAGCAGGGCCATAGTTTGCATCAGCAGCAATTACATCTTGTAACTCTTTTTCACCTTCAGGAAAAGCCCTAGATTCTTTGTACATTTTACCAATCTGCGTTTTAGCTCTTCTATTGTTTGGATCAACATCACCAACACGCATGTATGGACCTAATGCCTCTGAATTTTTTTTCTGTAACGCATAGGCATCACCTTGTGCTAAGAAAACTTCAGCATCTTTATCTTTAGAATCTAACTCATCTGCTTTGGTAATGTTTGCTAAAGCGTTGGTAAAATCAGGTTTTGATACATCATCACTTGGTTTATCCTGTGCTAAATAGGCTTTACCGATATACAAATAAGTTTTGTAATCTTTCGGCGCCAAAGCTACTGCCTTGTCGAAATTAGTTTTAGCAGAACTTGGGTTATTAGATAACATATCTGCCTCACCTAAACCGATTAAGTTTAAGTTGTTTTTTGGATCAGCGGTAACACCTTTCGTAAATACGGCTCTAGCGGAGTCGATGTAACCGGTTTTTAAGTAAACCAAACCAAGATTGTAATAGTTATTACCATCTGATGCTTTTGAGCTCACCAATGACTTAAGCATTGATGATGCTTTCTGATACTGCTCCGCGTCGATGGCTTTTTTCGCGTCATTTAAATCTTGAGCAAAAACTGCAGAACCCATCAACACCAAACCTACATTTAAGGTTATTGCTTTCTTTAAAATTTTCATCGGATATTCTGTTTTTTTATTTAATAAAAATGAAGTGTCTCTTTAGATTTACTTCGTGGTTCAATTTATAATTTTTAATTTAATTTCCTTTTGTCAGGTTAATTTGTCTTGGCATTAATTTATGCGGGCCAAGTCCAGATTTAAGTACAATCAATTGTCCCCTCTGACTTCTTAACCATGTTGCAAATCCTGTGCCTAAACCATCTCTTCCCTCGCAATCTATAATATTTATATTTCTTAAGAAAGGATAAACACCGTTGATCAAGTTATCTTGAGTTGGTTTATAGAACTGATCGTCTCCTATCTTGCCTTTTACATTCTTTACGCCCAGCACCTTTATCTGAGAAAGGTATTCGCTCATCTCTGTATCCTTGTCCGTGATCCAATTCACGCCCAAAATACCAATAAAATCTTTATCTTCTGCAATAAGTTTAATTACTTCTTTGCTAGAATTTTTAGAGTAAACACCTGTAGCTGGAAATTGGCTGATATGGGCCAACTCTTTAAAATATTGAAAGGTACTTGAATAAGCG
>NZ_JBFTRT010000878.1:0-1280 GCF_056399685.1 Pedobacter sp. 01N416 | reverse complement strand
CATTAGTATTGTTAGTAGGGATTTTTAATCCCGTCTGAAAAACCTTAAGATTTATAATTCTTAAAATCAAAATGCGGATTACAAATCCGTATTGCAAAGGTCAAGATCACAGGTCCTGACCAACACGGAGAAAAAGATTAATATTGTTAGTCGGGATTTGTAATCCCGTCTTAAGAACCAAGGATTTATAATCCTTAAACRCATATAGATCAAAATGCGGATTACAAATCCGCAGAGCAAAGGTCAAGATCACAGATCCCGACCAACACGGTTGTCAACAATATTAAATCTAAACAGCAAAAATGTTTTTTGTGATAAAAAATTAAGTCCTATTTTTGCGGCATGTCGTCTAAATATAAGATTTTATACTTTTTCCAAAATTCTGATACTGCTATTCTAGAAATTCAACGTCTTGGTCTGCCCGACAATGCAGATGCAGAAGCGACCTACCACTGGCTTTACTTTGATAAAATTTCAGGCTCACTGATTAAATTATGGTTCAGATCAATGGATTCTTCTACCGAAATTGAAGAACGTTATTTTGAGCAGGGTTATCTTAAATTCAATAAAACAGAGGCAACATATATCGAAAAACACAATTCTTCGCAGCAAAAACTCAACAACATGGGCAATAGAGCTATTGGAGATGAAATAAATGCGCTATTAGAAAATTACCTAAAATAATTAGTATTTAGGCCATTTCTGGCAGTTCTGATTCTAAATCTGCTTTAGTTAAAGGATAACGAGAGGCGTAGAAATCTTGTAGTAACTGACAAAAACCAGGATACCATTCTTGTTTTTGCATGCTTTCTAAAAGCTGCGCACAGGCGAGTACATCGGCATCAGCCTGATGCAGTGCGTGGGCAACAAAATTAACCACATCCCAAATGCCTTCCATCATAAAAAACCTAAATGTAGATAAGATTGCAGACCATTGTACTTTTTTAGCCTGTAACAAAAAAAACCGTGAAACAGGGCTGCATAAACGTTTAAAGGCCATATAATCCTCTTCAGCACCTGCTAAGTTTAAAAGGCCATCCTTATAAGGGAGATTTACAATTTCTGCAGCAATTTTATCACGACCATGGAAATAAACACTTCCTGCACAGATAGAAGATATCGATATCAGGGATAAATGATCGTAAACTTCGGGATGCATTTTCAACTTTCCATTACGTACAAATACCAGTCCGCCCTTTTTAGTTGCCCCAACCTTTGTATTCATGGCCGATAAACTTAAGAGCTCAAATTCGCCCGCAAAGTTAAGTGCTGTTACAAAC
>NZ_JBFTRT010000877.1:0-1287 GCF_056399685.1 Pedobacter sp. 01N416 | reverse complement strand
CATCAACGAAGGTGGAGGAAAAATGCCCGAAAGTAAAGGCCCATGTAATTAATTGAAACATGAAAAAACGAAATAAGACAATATTGATCATCATCCTAGGGATAATAATCATCAGCAATTTACCACCTGTATATTATTTTATTGGAGAAAACTACAGCTATCAAAATGCAGATAAAAGCTTCACCTTTACAGAGCAACCTGGAACCATACAAAACTTCGAAATGGCAGAACTAAGATTTGAAAGTTTTAAGAATAGACATCCCAATAACACCAATAAAATTTTATATCGAACCTTCACCATAAAACCATGGAAATTCTGGGAATGGTGGCAGATGATCTCTCACAATAAAAAATTCAGATTATCTGTTACAACCACAAAGTGACCCAAGGTTTGAATCCCAGAAGGTCCACAGAAATTCAAAAACCATCTTTAAGGCAACTTAAAGGTGGTTTTCTATTTTTACGTTAATTTTGCAATCATGCTTATGACCACATAAGCACATATTTTGTGTTCGAATCCTTTCGGATCAACTATATCGTTAATGATTTAAACAGGCATAGGTTTTACCGAAGGCAAAGCCAGCTGACGAGAAAGCTTGTTGAAATGTTATATTTGCTTAACTGTTTTAATTAATGCCTCCAAAAAAACCTCCATATCAAAAACAAAACTGGTTTGATGATCTTCCTGCATTTGTAAAGGTTCTGCTATTTATTCTTTCCTGTGGTTTTCTCTATTGGCTTAAAACCAGGCAGCAGGAACTCGATCGAAGGGAAAATATCCGGGCACTTATCCCTGATATTGTTACTGCTTTAAAGGATATCGCTAAAAAGCAAAATATGGTTTTGTATTTTTCCAATTACGACGCATTAAACCTTCGGACAGCGCATCGAGAGCTGCTGGCGGCGGTTCCAAAAGACTACCGGAACTGCGGTCTGGATAGCGATGAGCAGGCGGTGCTATCCCGTTAAATATCAAAATACATTACCTCATTTTATACTAAATCCATTAAACTCAAATACCCAAAAATATCGGATATTTGAGTTTAAAGTACTTCCTATTTATCTGATTTAAATAAAGACGGCAATTCACTATAATAATCAGGTTGATATTTGGACATGAGATCACCCGTTAGGCTAACACTATACTCGAATAAGTCGAAATCGAACCTAAAAAAAATTTCCTCATCAAAAAACTTCCTATTCTTCTTGTAAAGTTTTTCACTAATCTGATAGGACATCGCATCATCAAAAAGAAACCGCTCCGCTACCACCTGGTCAAGAAAAAGC
>NZ_JBFTRT010000876.1:0-1289 GCF_056399685.1 Pedobacter sp. 01N416 | reverse complement strand
TGGTAGGATCGACGATTCTGTAGAAACCTCACTGGCTTTATATAAGTATTATACACAGTACCTAAGCGCAAATCTGGATAGGATGCCGCAAGGGACCCGGTTGGTTAGCTTTCAGGGGTCTGGCAAGGAAGTGCCTGAAAATTTTACTTTAGTCAAGAGTACTTTTAACGGTCTTTTAAATATGTATGTCAAAAGCCACTGATTGCCCATTCCATTTTGTGCTTTTTATTATCGAATCAATAAATAAATGATAAATACCTACTTTGATCATGATATTCATTTCGATTATCTATATCCCGATCATATCCAACAACTTTCCAAGGTTCACTGGACACCGCTTGACATTGCAAGAAAGGCATCTGAATTTCTTTCATATCCTGCCCATAAGGTGATGGACATTGGCTGCGGTGTTGGCAAATTCTGTCTGACCGCAGCGTTTTTTAATCCCGGCACATTTTTTTATGGTATAGACCAGAGAAGGGACCTTATCAGATATGCAAATGAAACGAAGGAAAATCTTAATCTTTCTAACGTTGATTTCATTCATGGTAACATAACCGATGTAGACCTTAAGGAATACAGGAGCCTTTACTTTTTCAATTCCTTTTATGAGAACATCAATACCGAAGGTGGGATTGACTCTACCGTTAACAGGAATTATGATCTTTACCGTTTTTATAGCCAGCTGCTTTATAAGAAACTCGAGGCACAGCCACAAGGATGCAGATTGGTTACTTATCATACCGTAACAGGGCAAATCCCTCCTTCCTATAAGGCCATTGCCCAGTGCCATCATCCTGAGCTCAAAATGTATATCAAAGGATAATTTTGACTTTGATGCGCTCCCTTTGCGAAGATATGTCTGAAAAACATTACGGTGGCCTGGTTAAAAAAGGAAATCCAAAGGAAAGCCTTAAAATAAAAGTTGATTTGGGATTGTGCCCAGAGATAGTCCCCTGGGAGGGAAACTCCATGTAATGAATAATATAAGTCGTACCTTTATATATGAGCTTATCAGGAATTTTTCCCATTGATAAATGGAACTTCAGTACGCACTCGATATTAAATGTACTGACCGAAGAGGAGTATCGGTTCCTGATTTCAGGACAGGCTGAACAGAAATATGGAAAAGGAGAGGTGGTTTTCAGGGAAGGAGTTGTGCCTTCGGGGATCTACTTTATCCATAAGGGTAAGGTGAAAAAATATAAAGTGGACCATAGTGGGAGAGAGCAGATCATATACGTTGCTAACCAGGGAGAGTTCATCGGTTACCATGCCGTGCTCTCCGA
>NZ_JBFTRT010000875.1:0-1950 GCF_056399685.1 Pedobacter sp. 01N416 | reverse complement strand
CCCATTCATCAGCGAACTGATAATAACTGTCATTGGGATCAAAGTATTTCTCAATGAAACCTCCTAAATCACACGCAGTAAGATTTTTTATAAAATACTCTTTGAATAGTTTTTCGGCTCTTTCTTGCCTAGGATAGCTCTTATCTATCGTATCTGTTTTTCTGATCACCGCTTGATGAAGGGAACGGAATTCCTGAGTAATCACTTCATTATCAGAGCAATATTTATTAAAATACATAAATAGTTGGTCTTCAATTTCTTTTGTAGTCATTGGAAAACCGGATGTACCAGCAATCGCGGCCATTAGAACATACGCTTCTAGAATATATGGGCTCTCGGCAGATGCAAAGAAGTTTTCGATGTATTTCTTGTAATTTTCTTCGTTCCCAAAGAAATCATCCTGTTTGAACTTTGTAGCAGGATAGGCAAATGTTTCGACTAATTGTTTGTAGTTCATGGCATACACTCCTTTATGCGCAATGTCGGCCTTAGCTATCTCTATCAAAGCACTGATGTGATTTTTCCATTCATCAACATTATCGAATTCGGTAATCGCAGCAAACCTCCTTTCGAGTTCAGATTTCTTATTGGGATCGGCCACCCACGTTCTTACTTTTTCTAAATAAGCATCTAGTTCTCCGGTTCTGGCATCTTCAAATTCGCGATAGGATATTTCAAGTTCAAAAGAACTAATCATGAAATATTTGGGAAAATTCACTTGATATAAGAAAGATTTATAGTCTGCACGATCTGAATTTATTCTAAAATCTTTTTCAATTAACAAAGAAGCCATGAGATCAATAAGAAGATCCCTTTCCAATTTTGATAATTTTAGGACATCCTTTAGATAAAATTCAAACCAAGTTTCATCACCTGCACCATCATCTTTTATTTTTTTTTCATTGTTCTCGAAAAGCAACATTCCAATATCGTCGAAGTTGGAATCCGTTTCCCCGAGCTCCCTCAGTCTAAGTTTTCCTTTTTCATTTACGAAGAAAATATCGTTATGTACTGCAAGTATCTGATACACTTTAAAGTATGCAAGCTTCATAAGCTGGACAAGGTAAAAATCAATAAAGCTAACTTCCCTAATCACATCATATATTTCGAAATCAATTGCAAGGTGCCACCTCTGGAAGGGCAAATTCATATTGAAAAATTTTCTCTAAATACTGCTCACATCGATGGCTATTGAGCTTACCAAGCCCTTCAATAACATACGCTCTATCATATGCAACTACATAAACTAGATTAACAAAACTTGCCGTGTTTCGAATCACCTTAAGCACCTCCATGATTTCTCGATTTTCAAGACGGTCCAGATCATCGATAAAAATAATGATCTGTTTTTCTATGCCAGCTAGGGAATTATTGATCTCATCATAATTGACTCCATCGATGTTTCCGCCGAAAACAAAATCAGCTCCTGCTTTGACAGACTCCGCTACCCACCCATCTTCTATTTCTGTTAGCTTTTCTGCATAGGCTGACATTTCCCGTGACAGTTTGGGATCATATTTGATCAGCTCCGATGTAAGCTGATCGAAAAAATCTGTTATGATTTTCGCAGGAGTAGAACTTCTCCATGGATTAAAATCCATTATGATTCTGCCCCTTTCGTCGATGGAAGACTTTATTAGATTTAGAAAAGAGGTCTTTCCAGAACCCCAGTTGCCTGTAATACCGATCGCAAGCGAACCTAGATATGAATTGTCAAGTTTGGACTGTATCTTTTTAGCCATCCTGATTGCGAAAACGGTTCTTCCAAATAAATCTTTGCTACTGGTACTGATTGGAGCATCTACGCCAAAAGGATCATCTTCAAATATTGGATCTTCTTTCCTCTTCATTCGGTCCAAAATTCCCAATATGAATATCCCCATTAACAGCAAAAGTACAAAATCAGCATATTTAAGCTCTGGTGCCCAACTCGCTGAGTAGAACTTGTAG
>NZ_JBFTRT010000874.1:0-1296 GCF_056399685.1 Pedobacter sp. 01N416 | reverse complement strand
GGCTGTGGCAGCGGCGCTCGAAGCCTCAGTTGTTGCAGAAGCATAAATACTCTGTAGATAATTGGTTGCGGTAATTCTTTTTTGTACAGTAGTATAAGGAGCGAGGATAATGTCGTCCTGATCCTGTCCGAAATTACTTTGTCCTTTAGGCACCAAAACACCGATTACCTGGAAAGGAATATTTTTAAAACGTATAATCTGGCCAATTGGATTACTGCCATCAGGAAATAGATTATCGATAACTGTTTTACCTAAAAGACAAACTTTAGCAAAGCTTTTTACATCATTTTCGGAGAAAAGAATACCATCCTGAAGTTTTAATTGGCGGATGTTCAAATAATCTGGACTCACCCCAGTAATGGTAGTCGGCCAGTTATAACCACCTTTAATGGCCTGTCCGTTAGTGGAAACCACAGGCGATAAACCATTTATATTTTTAGACTGCAGCTTTTTAATGGCGGTAATATCTTCTAGTTTTAAGGTCTGAATGCTGCTTCCCTGCAAACGCACGCCACCAGGTTCATTGCTTTGGGGCATAATGGTAATCATGTTCGAGCCCATTCCTGATAATGAAGACCTGATACTTTGTTTCGAGCCTTCACCAATGGCCATCATGGCAATTACCGCTGCCACCCCGATAATGATGCCGAGCATGGTTAAAAAAGCACGCAGCTTATTTCTTTTTAATGCCCTAAAGGCAATTTTTAATAAATTTATTATGCTCATGATCTTCTCAAATTAATAATCATCAGATTCTGGTAAATTGGCAAGTGCCTCTTTGGCCGAACGTTGATTTTGGTTAATGCTGTCCTTTTGGATTTTTCCATCCCTAAGCATAATGGTTCTGGTACTAAAAGCAGCAATATCAGGTTCATGTGTTACAAAAACGATGGTTTTTCCTTCTGCATTCAGTTCCTGCATCAAAGCCATAATCTCATAAGAAGTGCGGGTATCAAGGTTTCCTGTAGCCTCATCGGCCAAAATCATCACAGGGTGATTAACCAGTGCCCTGGCAATGGCTACACGCTGCTGCTGGCCACCAGAAAGCTGACTAGGGGTATGATCAAAACGTTCGGCAAGTTTTACCGATTCGAGCGATTTTATGGCCCTTTCTTTGCGTTCTTCAGCCGTGATGGTTTTATTGTAGAATAAGGGCAGCTCTACATTTTCCAGCGCCGATGTTCTGGGCAACAGGTTATAAGCCTGGAAAACAAAGCCGATCTTGGTATTCCGCAAACCCGCCAGTTCATCGCGATTTAAACCTTTAACCAGTTCATCGCGATTTAAACCTTTAAC
>NZ_JBFTRT010000873.1:0-1303 GCF_056399685.1 Pedobacter sp. 01N416 | reverse complement strand
GCATTTTTACTGCAGGGATGTTTAAGGAGCGGCTCAACGCTTTATCTGCAGCAATGGCGCCATCATAGCCCAGATCGTAATTTTGTGGTGAATAGCCCGCTATTTGAGTTGGGATATCGGGAACTAATGTGTGCGGTAATATAAAGCCATCATTCATCATGCTAGCATAAAGCAAGGGTTTTAAGGTACTGCCAGGACTTCGTGGTGCTTTAATCATATCCACGTGGCTTTGTAGGTCAGCATTTTCTGGCTGGTAGATATTGCCTACATAACTTACAACATGACCGGTTCTTGCATCCAGCACTAATGCTGAAATATTGTTGATGTCGTTTGCCCGGTAACGGTTATTGTACCGTTTTAATATGGCATTAACTTTTAGCTGGATATTTTCATCCAGTGTAGAAGTAATTCTGGTAGAGGAGATTTTAAGACTCGCTCGTTCTATTTTAAAACGGTTCAACAGATGCGGCGCATTTTGGGGTAGAGGCATAGGCTTGCCCGGAACGGGTTCTAACTTGGCTAAATTCGCAGTTGCCTGATCGATGTATTTTAACTTAGCCAGCTTATCTAATAAATCGTTTCTTTTTTTAATTAATCGCGTCGAGTTTTTACCCGGATGTACCAAAGAAGGACTATTGGGCAATACAGCCAATGTCGCCATTTCACCCCATGAAAGGGTTTTGGCATTGCGACCATAATATCGCCAACTTGCCGCTTCTAAGCCCACAACATTGCTGCCGAAGGGCGCATTTGCTGCATATAAGCCTATAATTTCCTCTTTTGAATATTTTGTTTCTAAGCGTAAAGCTAAAGTCACTTCCAATAATTTTTGCCAAACCGTTCGGTCTTGTTTTCGCGATAAACGGATTACCTGCATAGTTAATGTACTCCCGCCACTAACCACGCTTTTAGCTTTCCAATTCTGGCGCATGGCCCTGCTCATGGCCAGAAAATCAATGCCAAAGTGACTATAGAACCGCTTATCCTCGAAAGCAATGATGCAATCTTTAAATTTTACAGGAACACTGTCCGCCACAGGGAACCGCCATTGTCCATCGCTGGCAATTGCTGCACTTAATAAATTACCATTGCTTGCCTCAATTACAAACGAAGTAGGTGTTTTGAACAGTTTTGAGGGTAACGAAAAAAGAAAAGCCAAAAGCAGGGCAAAGCAGATAACATCCGAAATGAGGAAAGCTTTTGAGATTTTGTTCATTTAATTTTTTAAAAATAAGAAACCTCACAGGTTTTAAAAACCTGCGAGGTTTAAAACTAATTTTTATTCTACTTCACCACCTGCACC
>NZ_JBFTRT010000872.1:0-1318 GCF_056399685.1 Pedobacter sp. 01N416 | reverse complement strand
CTTATACCAATGGGGATGTTCATGAAACGCTAAAAGAAGGTTTCGAAAAATCACCAATGTTTACTGGAAGAATTAAAGGTTTAGGCCCAAGATACTGCCCATCCATTGAAGATAAAATTAACCGCTTTGCTGAACGCGACAGACATCAGATTTTCGTTGAACCTGAAGGATGGAATACTTGTGAAATTTATGTAAACGGATTTTCAACATCACTTCCAGAAGATGTACAATTTAAAGCACTAAGGTTAATACCAGGTTTCGAACAAGCAAAAATGTTCAGACCAGGTTATGCTATCGAATACGATTTCTTCCCACCTACCCAATTGTCTTTAACACTAGAAACTAAGTTGATCAGCAATTTATTTTTAGCCGGACAGATCAATGGAACTACAGGATATGAAGAAGCAGCTTGTCAGGGTTTCATGGCTGGAATAAATGCACATCAAAAAATCACAGATAAACATGAACTGATCATGAAAAGATCTGACAGTTATATTGGAGTTTTAATTGACGACCTGGTAACAAAAGGAACGGAAGAACCTTATCGTATGTTTACATCGAGAGCCGAACATCGTTTGTTATTAAGACAAGACAATGCTGATATCCGCTTATCTCCTATCGGCCATGAGCTGGGCTTAATTTCTGATGAACGTTTAGAAAAGGTAAATCAGAAAATTGCAAATGCCGATGCTTTGGTTAAGTTCACCAGAAACCAAGGTATCGAAATGAGCGATGCGAATCCAATGCTCGAAAGTTTAGGATCGAGCGTTTTAAATCAAAATGTAAAAATACACAGTTTGGTTGGCAGGCCTCATGTTGGTTTACCTGATCTGATTAAAGTTAGTAAAGCGCTTGCAGAAGCAACCAAAGATTTAGACAATGAAACTATTGAGCAAGCCGAAATCAAAATTAAATATGAAAGTTATTTTGAAAAGGAAAATGAAATTGTAGCCAAAATGCTGAAGATGGAAGACAAAGAAATTAAGCCTGATTTCGATTACAATAAAATTGTTTCCATTTCAAAAGAGGCCAGAGAAAAATTATTTAAGATCAAACCACGTACTTTAGGTCAGGCATCACGAATTTCAGGCGTTTCTCCTTCAGACATATCAGTTTTAATGGTTTACATTAATAAGTAATTGATAATCAATACTTTACCTATTTCAGAGTAGACTTAAAATAAAGCGATATAAGCTAAAAAAAATATTTTTTAATGTTACAGTTCCAAAAAGTATAAAAATTCGTCAGAACGTTTAAAATATGCCAAATTTAAAAGCTCAGTATTTTAACCTTAAAAATTTAGCGGTTGTTATAACCT
>NZ_JBFTRT010000871.1:0-1325 GCF_056399685.1 Pedobacter sp. 01N416 | reverse complement strand
GGTTCAAAGGGGAAGTATAGCAAGGGTATTAAGCTAAATGAAAATGATGTGGTATTTCTGAATTTTGTAAAACAATAAGGACAAAAGCAGAACTGAAATTTAAACAACAACCTGAAGGCGTGTTTGTTTATTTGGGAAATATCCAGATCGATGCAGTCGATACGATTTTGGAAATACACTTTAATGAAATCTATTTTTTGGTTAGCTAATTGTAAAAGGATATAAAAGCATTTTCTTTCTAAGGAATGTGTTACTTAATTTATGACCTTTTTCAAACTGTAAACCTTAGAAAATAATAGCTATAAGATATAAAATGAAATTAAAATTAATTTGCATTGTATTGCTAATGTCTGGGATTGCTCAGGCCCAAACAATCAAAAACAACAATAAACCATTTTCAGACAAAGTCGTTGAAGATAAGGTTAATTTGTTAATGAAGAAAATGAGCAATGAAGATAAGCTAGCTCAATTAATAGGCATTCGGCCTAACGACTTAATGGAAAATGGAAAATTCTCCATTCAAAAATGCAAGCTAAAAATTCCATATGGCATAGGTCATTTATGTCAATATTCTTCTTCATTACATATGAAACCCGAAGAATTAAGAGATTTAGTGAGGCAAATTCAACACTATTTGATTACCCAAACACCATCTAAGATCCCTGCTATTTTTCATGAAGAGGCCATTACTGGTTTTGCTACATTGGGAGCAACAACATTCCCACAGCAAATAGGGATGTCATGTACCTGGAATCCTGAAATGTTGGAAAAAAATACTAGAACCACAGCTCAAAATATGCGTGATGGAGGAGCCACTATGGCGTTATCGCCAATGCTTGACGTGATTAAAACGGCGCATTGGCCGCGAATAGAAGAAAGTTTTGGCGAAGACTATTACTTGACAGGGAGAATGGGTGTTGCCTTTGTTAATGGATTGCAGGGGGAAGGTTTTAAAAAAGGTATTGCTGCAACCACCAAGCATTTTGTTGGTTTTGGCAGTAATTCAACTGATAAGAAGGAATTATATGAAGAGTATTTATTTCCTCATGAAGCAGTAATTCGCCTGGCTGGTGTTAAAAGTGTAATGCCTGGCTATCATCAATTTCATAATGGTGATTATTCGATAACGAACACAACCTTATTGCAAGATATTCTGCGAAAAAACTTGGGTTTTGATGGTTTGGTGGTAAGTGATTATGGTGCCATTGGAATAGCAGCGGGGAAAGTTAAAACGTCAGAATCATTAAAAACAGCCGCTATTAAAGCAATTAATGCAGGTGCCGATGTTGAACTGGAGGAAGGAAAAACTTTTCCTTATTTATTGG
>NZ_JBFTRT010000870.1:0-1329 GCF_056399685.1 Pedobacter sp. 01N416 | reverse complement strand
GGGTATTAACATTGGCCGCAAGTCCGCAGTTTAATGGAAATTCGGATTATAACGGATTAAAGAACGCTGATGGGACAGCGCTGGTAAACTCAACTTATAGTGTCGCGAAATGGAAAAAAGCTGCGGATGCCTGTAAACAGGCCATTGATCTTTGTGAGCTTGCAGGGATCCGTTTGTATAAATTCAATTCTGCATTAACCAGCATATCCGATAAGCTCAAGAAGGAGATGGATATTAGAAACAGTGTCTGTGAGCCTTGGAACCAGGAATTGATCTGGGGTTTTACAAATGGAACAGGATCGGGGATACAGCTTCAGTCGATACCAAGGCTCGATGCTGCTAGATCGGGCAATGAGAGTTTATTGGGACAACTGGCGCCGACAATACGCATGGCCGAACTGTTTTATACCAAAAACGGAGTGCCTATTGCGGAGGATAAAAATTGGAACTTTTCTGACAGATACAGTCTAAAAACTGCCTCTTCTTTAAATGGGGATTATCTGCAGGATGGCTACACCACCTCTGCACTACATTTCGACAGAGAACCCCGGTTTTACGCAGATTTGGCCTTCGACGGCTCTTTATGGTATATGCAGAATAAAACCTGGCCGGTACAGGCTAAATCAGGGCAGGGGCAATCAAGGCGTGCAGCATTTGGCTATTCAATTACAGGATACTTTACCAAAAAGCTCGTCAACTGGAAGTTTGTGATACAGGATGGTCTGAGTTATACCCAGGAAGAATATCCTTGGCCTTTGATGCGTTTAGCCGATCTGTATCTGTTGTATGCCGAAGCATTGAACGAGGCAAACGGCCCTTCGGAACCGGTTTATCAATACCTCAATCTGGTTAGGGAAAGAGCAGGTCTGCAAACCGTTCAGCTATCCTGGGATACTTATTCCAATAACCCTGGCAAATATAAAGATCAGGCAGGGCTAAGACAGATAATCCATCAGGAACGTGGAATTGAAATGGCATTCGAAGGGAGTAGGTTCTGGGATCTAAGACGGTGGAAAGAAGCTTCAGCAACGCTCAATACTCCAGTTTATGGATGGGACATTGAGCAGACCGATGCTACTGGGTATTATAGGCCAAAACTGCTCTTCAACCAGAAGTTTGTAGCGCCCCGTGATTATTTGTGGCCAATAAAAGAATACAATACGATTGTCAACCCCAATCTGGTTCAAAACCCTGGTTGGTAATTAATTATAGGATAATTTAATAATTGAATGTGATGAAAAATAATAAATGGTATGTATTGGCCACACTTTTTTGTGTGATGATACTTGGCTGCAAAGAAGATATACTGGCACCTTTGGAAAAAGATAC
>NZ_JBFTRT010000869.1:0-1330 GCF_056399685.1 Pedobacter sp. 01N416 | reverse complement strand
GCTTTTATGCTGCACATAAACAGTGGGTTTTTGGTTTTTTCAGTTACGATTTAAAAAACGAAATTGAAGAGTTAAATTCTAATAATTCTGACAACTTAGACTTCCCTGATCTTTACTTTTTTGTTCCAAAATATTTAATCGCCTTTAAAGATGGCAAGGCCGAGGTTCTGATTGGTCCAGAATCAATTTTAGCTGAAATAGATTCCTTTCAGTATCAAACAGAAATCCAATCTAAAAAAGTAACGATAACACAACGCTTGTCAAAAGATCAATATGTTCAAAAAGTAGAAGCTTTAAGAGATCATATTATTCGTGGCGATATTTATGAAGTTAATTTTTGTCAGGAGTTTTTTGCTGAAAATATAGAAATAGATCCGGTTCAAACTTTCGAGGTGTTAAACCAGGTTTCTCCTACCCCATTTGCTGGTTATTTTAAAGTTCAGGGTAAATATATTTTATCTGCTACGCCAGAACGTTTTTTATGTAAACGTGGATCGAAACTCACCTCACAACCTATAAAGGGCACTGCAAAACGAAGTTCTGATCTAGCAGAAGATGAAGCCATAAAGCTGCAACTCAGGAATGATATTAAAGAGCAGGCAGAAAATGTAATGATTGTTGATCTGGTACGCCACGACCTCACCAAATCGGCCGTTAAGGGTTCTGTCACTGTTGATGAATTATTTGGCATCTACAGCTTCCCACAGGTCCATCAAATGATTTCTACCATTAGCTGTGAACTAAATCCAGCGATTCACTTTATCGACGCCATTAAAAATGCATTTCCAATGGGCTCTATGACAGGTGCGCCTAAGGTTAAAGCAATGAAATTAATTGAAGAATATGAAGTAACCAAGAGAGGTATTTATTCCGGTTCCTTTGGCTGCATAAGTCCAGATGGTGATTTCGATTTTAATGTGGTTATCCGGAGTATTTTGTACAATGCTGAATCCAAATATTTATCCTTTCAGGTTGGAGGAGCTATTACTTATCAAAGTGATGCTGCATTAGAATATGAAGAATGCTTGTTAAAGGCCAGTGCGATTTTGAAAGTGTTGGGTAGTTAATTGGTTTAGTCGTCATTGGTTCATTAGTCCAATAATAGCATGTCATTCTGAACGCAGTGAAGAATCTTTTCTAATCTTAGCGTCTTGCTACCACTTAATCAATATCCTCAAACCTTAATTCAAATAAAAGAGGGTGTATCATAAAGGCCATTTCACCTCAGATGCTGTCATGTTGAGCCTGTCGAAACACCTTAGAGGGTATTTAAGCGGGTCCTTCGACAAGCTCAGGATGACAAATCTATCTTTATGATACAAGCTCGATA
>NZ_JBFTRT010000868.1:0-1336 GCF_056399685.1 Pedobacter sp. 01N416 | reverse complement strand
CGGTAGTGCCTATGCCCACTCTTCCACCCTGCGGACTGAGATATGTATTTCCCTTACTATAATAATTAATATAAGTAGAAAAACCAGCTTTTGCATCTAAATGCAAATTCCCGTTGGTTACGGCTACAAAGGCATGATCGGTTACCTGCCCATTACCACCAACCTGCAGGTACTGCGACCAAGTAGAATTTGGGCCATAAAGATGGTATTGATCATTCGTGATATTTATGGCCTGTCCACTAGATGAACCAATTGCACAGCAAAACAATAAAGCAATTAATAAGATACGTTTAATTTCCATTCCTTTTAAGTTTTTGGTTTTCTGTCTCTAATTTCTCCACCCTTTTATTCATTTCGATTACATGGAGTGTAAGCTCTTCGATCTTTTTCAATAACAGTTTGTTCATCTCACCAACTGCCATGCCATCGCGCTCAAACTCTTTTGCTGATGGCACTTCGGGCAGGTGTTTGTTGATTTTGATATAACTTTCAACTTCCTTCAAAGTTCCAATTTCATATCCTTCCTCAAATACATAATCAGGCGCACCAGCTCCATCTACCCTGATCTCGTTGGCTTTAATTTTACCGTTAACGGTGAGCTTTTCAGTTGGTGCTATGATGCCAATACCCACATTTCCATTGGCATCGATGCGCATTCTTTCTACAAGGCTATTGGCTGCGCTTGATGATGTAGTAAAGAAAGCCAACCTGCTTCCCCAATATTCATATAAATTACTATAGCTTCTAATCTGAGAATAATTACCTGTTGCATTACCATAATCGCCATCTAAGGTTATGGCTACGTAATGTTGTTGTCTATCTGTACTAATGGTAGTGCCTTGTACAATTAGCCCGGGCTGATCTGCATTACTTTGATACAAATGTAATGTACTTTGGGGGTAAAGAGTTCCAACACCAACCCTACCATCGCGCTCCGTTACAATTTTTTGCCATGGTTGTTGTGCATTGTTATTCGTTTTACGTAGGTAAAAATTTTGATCGAAAAAACCACCGGCAAGCTGCATTGCGTAGTTATTGTTAACATTACTGTGCCTTACATCGAGCAAATGCCACCAACCAGATGCACCTGTAGGAAAATTCACTGGATTAATCGTTTGATAAAAGCCAGATGTCCCACCCATCTCACCGGCATCATCCTTTACTTGAGTAGTCTGCGCCAGAAGAAAACATGGGATAAATGCAAAAAATAAAAGTGTAAAAAATTTCATCTCGAATTGATTTGGTTGATATTCAAAATAACTTGACAGGGTTGGTTATTTATAGATAATGAAGCTGAAATAAATTATTGCTTCGTAGCCATTTTCATTTCCAACTC
>NZ_JBFTRT010000867.1:0-1349 GCF_056399685.1 Pedobacter sp. 01N416 | reverse complement strand
GCCATAAACTGATTAAACAGACCCGAAATCACCGTTGAGTTATTTTCTTTGAAAGCTGTACCCAAAGCAATATACGATACGCTATAATCGCCCGTGGTAATGGCACTTAAGTTTTCGAACGATGATACACTGGCTACATACCTGAAATTGGTAGAAAAGTTTCTTGTTTGCGCCTTATTGGCCTTTAGCGTAATCCGTAAATCTTTAAATGGCTCTACCTGCCCGGTAAGCTGAAAATCTTCTCTGAGTGTGTTTACATATAACTGATTCTGCAAGGTATCGGTGGTGAGCCATCCATTGTTTAAGGCCATATCACGAATATCGCGCTGACTGCCGAAAGCAAAGYCCAAACCTGGTGCACCCGTTACATTATCGATACCAAAATACTTAGTGGTTGGCAGATAGCCTGGCAAGAAAATACCTTTGGTTTGTACAAAGCTGGCATTAACGTTTTTTACACTCGTTAATAGATTAATAAAAAATGTCTTAGCACCACTTCCTTCCTGGTCGTTGCCCGCCTYTCTGATAAAACCAAACTTATTGTATAAAGTAGTTAGGTTTAAGGTTGGGTTTACCTGTACCGTTCTGCTGTTCTGTACCGTATTACCCAAATTAATATTCGGATCACGTAAAGTAGAAAGCGGCTCAGTTTGCCAGTTAAAGTTGGTACCATAACGGGTTTTAACGGTAATCCAGTTTAGTCCCGGTATTTTATCAATTGGCAGGTTATAGGTAACGTTTAAATTATGGTTATAATCGGTTGTACGCCCTAAACGTTTTAAGTTTTGCCAAACGGTATCGCGTTTTAAACCGTCAAGTCTTCCATCCGGTTCATCAATGATCGAATAATTTGTGGCATTAAAATCTAACTGTAACGAACGGGTAAGGTTCCAGGCTACACCATAAATCCTACTCATGGTGAAGTTTTTGTTAAAGGTGGTACCATAACCACTCTGGTAAACCCCGATGGTATTATTCGGATCGTTATTCCGTAAGGTATTTTCTGAATATAAACGGTCTACATCAATCCTGAAATTAATGGCACTTGGGAAAATACTGAAGTTAAAATCCTTCAATAAAGCCAGCATGTTTGATTTAATAATCTTTTCAAACGGCGCTATTGTTTTGGCTTCTTTAGAATAACTGTACTGTAACGATGCCCTATAGGTATTCTGAATACTGCTCTGATTAATAAAATCGCGATGATTATATTGGGTATAAGCATAACTTGCCGCGAAATTCTCAATATCCCAAAGGCGGACAGGTTTACTGTTATTGGTCCGTTCTTTTCTAACGTTGGTGAAGTTTATGCCTCTTCTAACGGTATAATCCTGCGCAAAGTTTAAAAT
>NZ_JBFTRT010000866.1:0-1349 GCF_056399685.1 Pedobacter sp. 01N416 | reverse complement strand
ACTCTAGGCAGTAGCCTTCTTCGTTGAGTTGCTGGAAGTCTAACATGCATCCTTTGCATTCGTGGGTCATAATGATTTCGAAGCCTAGGTGGAACTCTTTTCCGTCTTTGTCCCGTTCGGTCTTTGAAATGTAAAGATAGCCACATTCTCCACATTCAATGATGTCTTTCCCATCCTCAATATGGTTGAGGCAGTTGCAATTTCCACATTCGATGAAGAAGGAGTTGCAGTTACCACAGTGGATAGCCCTGGTGTCGAGATAAGGGTTTTCCGGGGGAATGATGAACTCCTTCTTGAAAAGGCTAAGCTGATTTTCATCGCGACTACCACCCTTGATGCGGTGTGGATCGAGGAGATTATGGTGATGGACGTCCTCTGGCTGGAATTCCTGGTCGCAGACGAAGCAGTAATCCCAGCGCTGCGCACTCTCAATCATTTCTTCCTCTTCCTTACTCAGAAACTCTTGTTCTAGACTGTTGGCCAATTTGTGCAGAGCATAACTGAATTTCGAATTTGCCTCTTCAAGTATCGGTGCAAGGTCGGGATGGACCATCTCACGATCTTTTGGATCGGAAAAGTCACCCGAATTACTTGAAACAAAATATCCAGATGGACCTTTCTTTGGCCTAGACGGCGCTGTTTCCGATTTGCGGGCTACAAAATCGCTGAAACTTAGTAGATGCAACGCATCCGCCATGCTGTTCTTTTTTTCACCGGTAAAAGGAGCTTTTCTATCCAGAGCCATGTGTGTTGCCTCGATTCTGTGCTGGTCGGTAACTGGTATGGAGATGGTCCATCTGTTCAGAAACCGCTCCACTTCGAAGATATGGTTGCGAATGGTGAAGATCTTCTCTTCGGCCACCTGTGTAATCTTGAATTCCAATTCTTGAAGGTTTTTGTCCTTGCTAATAAATTCCCTGATAGGTTTAAGGCTGCTAATGTACGAGTCCCGCTTTTTTTCAATATCCTGGACCTTTGCTCTAGCCTGAGATTTATTGCGCTCGAACTCCTCTATTATAAGCTGATTGGCCAGTACGATGATTGCGCCATGCTCGGCTCTTTGGCGAAGAAGTTTAAAGATCTTCAGATGTGTGTCGTCGTGTTTATTCGAGTAGGGGGTGAACCCGTTGGCAAGATATATCCAATTGTTGGTGTCGAGAAATACGTAGATTGGTTTAGCCATATTGCAAATATAGATAGAAACATTTCATGTTATGAGGATGTTAGAAATAGGCTGCATAAACCACTCTATTTTGACCCCGTTCCGCCAAAACTAAACTTAATGTAAATTGTTGATAGTCTTCCTGTTGCCACTTTGGCAAAGAGGGGTCAATTGGAATGGTTTTTCC
>NZ_JBFTRT010000865.1:0-1352 GCF_056399685.1 Pedobacter sp. 01N416 | reverse complement strand
GCAGCACCATGCGCTGTAATAGATCCCGCACACGTGCGGCAGTATGCTGGTCAATACTGTAAAATTCTTTACTGAGGCTTCCAGGAGAAATAACAGCTTGTCTTTTACTTTGACAGTGACCAGCGAAACATTTAAAAATGAACTGAAGGTTTTGAGTGGCGAAGACACTTTCTTCGTACAGTAAACGAATCAGGCAGGACAGGTGTGCAACTGACATTTCCAGTGGTATTTTTGGAACAGCAATTTCGCTCCCCTTGCTCAAAGACTTTTTTGTTACCAGAATTTCTTCCTGGAGCCAGTCTCYCAACATAGTTTTTAGAGATGGCCATGAAATATTATAAGCTATATGTTTCACTTCAGGAACAGATGCCACCGTAGCCTTTTGATTATGTAGATAGTTGATTTTGTCGTCTAAACAAATAAAAGCTTCCAATTCTTGACGGATCTTCCGTTGTCGGTAAACAAAAAAAGAAAGATGATTAAAATTCACACCAGAAAGATAAAAGATGAGATTGTTTTCTGTCTCGTCGGGGAGTGTATCAACCAAAATCATTTGCTTGATAACATACTTATAATAGTCTAGTGTACCAAAAGAATACCGCCTTGCGTTGTTGTCTGCTGACATCTCATCTACCCAGTTTAAGATCAAAATTTTCAACCCCGAGTTTATTTTCGCGTTTTTAAGATTTGTTTTCACCAGGTGAATATCTGCGCCTGATTGATTAACTAAACGTTTATGAAAAGCGGCAGGTGCCACAGCATCTCGATTGAAATAGTTCGAAAAGTATTGCTTTAAATGATCAAGCAGGAATAGAAGATAATCATGTAGTTTATTAGAAATTTCAATCTCCGGCATTTTACAAAGGGTATCCGAAATTTTCAGGATACCCTCAAGCTGATAATAAAAATAACGCCTTAAGCTTTTATCAGAAATCTCCGAGAAAGCCATCATTTTCCATCCTTCAAAAAGTTGTTGAGATTTTGATTGGAAAGTCGATTCTACTGCAATATCGTTACTTGAATTTCCCCAGGCAGACAGCAGTTCCTCGATATCATGTAGTTCATTTTTAAGCATCAGGTGTAATCAATCCAATACCTTTGTAACTAATTTTTTAACAAATGGGTACTGGTTATGCTGGTGGTAATACTGGTCGTATCAGTTTCAGGATTTTTGAACTTACCAACAATTGATTTAAAATTGCTCACTGCGATAGTTTTTTTCTCGGGAAGTTTAATTGAAATTTTCATGATTTTATATTTTTTATGGTAAATTAAGGCTTTGTGAAGTTGCAAAAATCTTTATTACAGATTCATACAGTTTGGGAGTAAAAAAAGCGTTCATAGCACAGAAT
>NZ_JBFTRT010000864.1:0-1354 GCF_056399685.1 Pedobacter sp. 01N416 | reverse complement strand
GTCCAAAGGACTCCTGTGGAGAGCGTAGTCGAAGACTTCTTAAGATTGATAAATCGCAAATAAATGCCCTTCGACTACGCTACCATTGACAGACCCCAGTAGAAAAATCGTCATTGCGAGGAACGAAGATAACCGAACGAAGCGAGCTCATGAATGCCTTTAAAAACAACTGCAAAAATGAATAATCTTAATGCGCACGCTGGTAGCGATCGTTGTAAGATTGCTTCGTCGGCTGAAAAAGCCTTCTCGCAATGACGATTCTTCGAAGCCTAGTCCTCTTAAAAACTTTTCCCTTTTTTATCATTTTTAAGTAAATGGCACATTTGGAATCAATAATTTCTTCATGCGTATTTTTTAATTAAAACACTTGAACACTTTATTCAGAAATAAGATTACTATTTAGCACTAATCGAAGCTTTTAGTGGGATTTCTAAATTTTTTATAGCACCAATTGGAGCAACCTTAATTGATCTGTTTCCTTTGGATAGGTAGAAATAATAAATACTATTTGTGGCGATCAAATAAATGTCTTCAGATTCACCGTTCGAATAATTCAGCTTGCGGTCGTATTGGAGTTCGTTATTGCGGATGTGTTTTGATAAGTTTTTCCCTTGTCCAAGTCCGATTCCCAAAAACAGTGATAGGAGCCCAATGGCAAAAACAATAGTGAAAAGTTTCGAAAAATGATTTCCTACTTCCTCTTCACTAAGTGTTTCAGGATTTTTTAGGCCAGAAAGATTTTGTGCCCACTTTTTATCCCTTCGCTTTGCCAGATAGGTCGGGTAAGCATAAGCGAGGATAATAAAACCTGTCGTAACGATTAATACCGCCGGATGAGCTGTTAGTGTTGCCACCGGACTGATTAATACATCCATAATCGTGGTGTACTTTAAAATGTTTATACCAATCTGATAGTAAAAAATGCTTTCTTTTAATATCCCCATCACCACAAGGAACAGGTAACCATACGGCAATAACTTTTGTAAGTTTTCAGAGAGTTWCATTTGCTAATGATGTTATTTAGTCTAGAGGTAAACTTTGTTTTGAATGCAAAATAGAAAAAATAACTGTCTCTATTGGTTGTTTGTGTAATAAGCAAAATTATTGGGCAGAATGATTTACTTTTAAACCCCAATCTCCTACCATTTATTGAACTGAGGATGGAACAAGGGCAACAATTTCTTCTGTTGCGGTTTCTATCTGGCTAACATCTGTTTGGGTGGCAGCAAAACGATCGATAGTCAAATTTGGTGCTTTGCCCATAATCAGCGTATGGCGATTGGTATTGCCTTTGAGTTTTAATGTRCTATTGTCGAGAATTTCAGTATATAAACCTTCGCTACTGGTATTGATG
>NZ_JBFTRT010000863.1:0-1361 GCF_056399685.1 Pedobacter sp. 01N416 | reverse complement strand
GCAATAGGTACATCCCGGGATGTTATTGTAATCTAATGGCTCGGCATGCTGACCAGCAATTTTTTCTACACAGATAATGCCTTCTGCAGAAGCCACGTGGGCAAGTGCCTGACCGCCTACTACATCACCAATTGCATAATAACCTTTAACTGAAGTATTGTAGAATTCGTCGGTAACAATTTTGCCTTTCTCCGTTTTGATTCCTGTTTCTTCTAAACCTATGTTTTCGATGTTGGCTACAATACCAGCAGCTGAAAGCACGATGTCGGCCTCGATAGTCTGCATGCCTGATGCTGTTTTAACAGAAACTTTACAGCCTGCGCCGCTGGTATCAACAGATTCTACGCTTGCTGATGTCATGACATCGATACCTACTTTTTTGAGGCTGCGTAACAATTGTTTAGAAACATCTTCGTCTTCAACCGGAACAACGTTATCCATAAATTCTACGATGGTTACTTTTGTGCCCATGGTAGCATAGAAATAAGCAAATTCTACACCGATAGCACCAGAACCTACTACTACCATACTTTTAGGTAATTCAGGAAGTACCATTGCCTGGCGGTAGCCAATAATTTTTTTGCCATCTTGTTTCAAGTTGGGTAATTCTCTTGAACGGGCACCTGTAGCAATGATGATATTTTTAGCACTTAGTTCCTGTTGAGAACCATCTGCACCTTTAACTTCTAATTTGTTTCCTGGTTTTACTTTACCAGTTCCCATAATTACGTCAATTTTATTTTTTTTCATTAAAAATTGAACGCCTTTACTCATGCCATCGGCCACACCACGGCTGCGTTTTACCACGGCGGCAAAATCTGCGGTTGCACCGGCAGTAGTAATTCCGTAATCAGCAGCATGATTAATATATTCGAAAACCTGAGCACTTTTTAAAAGTGCTTTAGTAGGGATACAGCCCCAGTTTAAACAAATACCACCTAATGATTCACGCTCAACAATTGCAACTTTTAGTCCCAATTGAGAAGCTCTGATTGCAGCTACGTAACCACCTGGGCCGCTGCCTAAAACAATAACGTCGTAATTCATCTGTTTTTTAATCTATTTTAAAGAGATTTGTTTTTAATTGTTTTGTATTATCTGTAATCGACTGGCTTCATGCCATAATCGTGGCTGCCTACATCCGGATTACAAAATTTAAAAGATCTTCATCCATCAACAATCGTTCAAAACTAAAAAAAAAATGTCAATTGCTTAGCTCAATGTTGAGATAACAGTTAAAATTTACAATGATCGCATATTGTTGCCTTAAATTTACGCTTGCATGCTGATTGGGTGTTGGTGTTTTTGTAGATTAAAAGTAAATATTTAACAATAGGTTTAAATTACATGGTGTTTTTGCC
>NZ_JBFTRT010000862.1:0-1363 GCF_056399685.1 Pedobacter sp. 01N416 | reverse complement strand
ACACAGTACACAGAATTTGCCGGCCTGACGGAGAAATTAGATGGATTAAAGCCGACGGAATACTATCCCAACAGGACGGCGAATGCTTAAAATTAATAGGAACAATTTTAGATGTAACCGATTTAAAGAATAAGTCCTAATAATATTAAGCCTCGTTTAGTTCAATCCATACCGGACCGTGATCGCTTGTTTTTTCCCAGCCCCTCACTTGTTTATCTACTCCTGCAGATTTTAAGCGATCACTAACCTGAGGACTAAGTAAAAAATGATCAATTCTTAATCCCGCATCTCTACCATATGCATTCCTGAAATAATCCCAAAAGGTATATATCGTTTCGGTAGGGTATAATTTTCTGATCGCATCTGTCCAGCCTTGTGCCATTAAATTTTGAAATGCCAAACGGGTTTCAGGACGGAATAAAGCATCTTCAACCCAACGCTCTGGTTTATAAGCATCAAGCTCTGTAGGTATTACGTTATAATCGCCACATAAAACTACTGGTAAATTATATTCTAACAGTTTTGCCGCGTGGGCCGTAAAACGCTCAAACCATCGTAACTTGTATTCGAATTTTGGTCCTGGTGCCGGATTTCCGTTCGGAAGGTAAAGACAACCAATTATAACATTATTCACCATTGCTTCGATATATCGGCTGTGCAAATCTTCAGGATCACCATCCAAATTTCGTTTCAGCTCTTTTATTTCCAGGTTTCGAGCCAATATAGCAACGCCATTCCAACTTTTTTGACCATGCCAAATGGCATTATAACCAGCATCTTTAATAGCCTGCTCCGGAAATTTTTCTTGCGGTGCCTTTAATTCCTGCAAACAAACCACATCAGGTTGGGTTTCTTCCAGCCAACGTAACAGAACAGGTAAGCGCCCATTTATTCCGTTTACATTATAAGTTGCTATTTTCATCTGTATCAATATGTTTTAATGGTAATGAAGCAATCGTGATTGACCTGGAGTACAGTTTTTGAAAATCATGATAATTTCATTTTATAAATCTCAGCAATAAAACTCAAAAATGAAACTAAGTATTTCAGATAGTAAAACTAAGCGTGGCTTAACACCTTCTAATATGTAATCTTTAACTATTTACACTGCTTTTTAAAACTAATAATAAACTAAAATGTTTAATTTTGGAGATTCATTCATGTTTGAGCGCATGTTTGAGTTTAGATATAGGGATAGGCTGTTAGTCTATCCCTTTTTTATGCTTAAATGATCTTTAGTTTTTATCCAACAATGTTTTTCACTTTCTGTTGGAGATCCATGATATCAAAAGGTTTTTCAATGATGGCAGTTGGTGAGCAACCTAAATTGTCCATATTTAAAGCCGAAAGCAATATAATGGGC
>NZ_JBFTRT010000861.1:0-1375 GCF_056399685.1 Pedobacter sp. 01N416 | reverse complement strand
CTTTCCGAGAGGTTGGTGAAGGAACCAACAAAAAAATCGATCTCGACAATTACGACATCTACTATAACCACTTATTTATTTGGGATAAGGATTTAGAAAATATTGTAGGTGCTTACCGGATTGGTAAAGGTGATGAGATTTTAGAAAGCATGGGCCGCCGTGGATTCTACCTATCAGAACTGTTTAAAATGAAAGATCAATTCTACCCAATGTTGAGACAGGGAATCGAGCTGGGCAGATCGTGGATCAGAAAAGAATACCAGGGCAAACCACTTCCATTATTTTTGCTTTGGAAAGGAATTTTAAAATACCTGATCGATAACCCACAGTATCGCTACATGTTTGGACCGGTAAGTATCAGCAACAACTTCTCTAAATTTAGCAAGGCCTTAATTGTAGATTACATTACAAAAAACCATTTCGATTATGAGATGGCAAAATATGTGAAGCCAAGAAACAAGTTTAAAGCTGATCTTTTACCAATTTCTACAGATACATTGGTTGATAGCAGCGAGTCTTTTAAAGATCTGGATAGCATTATCGGCGATATCGAAAACTCGCATATTAAGATTCCGGTATTGTTGAGGCAGTATATGAACCTGAATGCGAAGATTATCTCATTTAATATCGATCCTAAATTTTCCGATTGTTTAGACGGCTTCTTAGTGGTTGATACGCATAATATTCCACCAGAAATGCTCGAAAAGCTCGGCAAGAATCTATAAACGAATTCCATAAAAAAACCCAGACATCCATCTGGGTTTTTTATTATCAACTAACCTAAACTTTATAAATACTAACCAAATATTTATGCCACAAAAGTAGGTTTACCCTGTTAAATTGGTGTTAATGAAATATTATTTATAGAATTTTCTTCCTTACAATTTCTTAATCGATTAATACGCTGTTGTTCATATTATTCCATTATCTTTAGGTACTCTGTATGAGCTATGATAAACATTCTTCTTCGTGAGAACCGAATGTTTCCCGCCCTTATATTTAGCTCAAATAAAAAATCATTTATCAAGTTGCTTCCCTAATGGAATCGATTTTGAACTATAATTATGACAGTCATTTCTAAAGAGAATTTTTCAAAGGCAACAGGCATTTGTAACATTCCAATCCCTGGCCTTGCTTCCTTTTTAATGAGGTTCTTGAAGATTAACGACTTCAATGGAATTATTAGAGATGCGAATACCTTAGAAGGAGAAAAATTTGCCAATCATATTCTGGATGTTCTGGGCGTTACCATTCAGATCACTGATGAGGATTTAGCCAACATTCCTAAAGAAGGTGCATTTATTGCGATTGCAAACCACCCCTACGGTGCTATAGAATCATTGGCATTATTAAGTACTCTTGCCAATTACCGACC
>NZ_JBFTRT010000860.1:0-1375 GCF_056399685.1 Pedobacter sp. 01N416 | reverse complement strand
GTGCTGATAAAATGAATTTCTTAATTAAAGAGATCCTAAATTTAGCAAGAGTTGGCCGTTCTGAAATAAATTTTGAAGCAGTTGATATAGCATCGCTGTTAAAAGAAATAAAAGGCGAAGTGTGGTCGGCCTTTAAAGCTGACCGTACCGAATTAGTTTTGGGGGAACTCCCAAATATAAAAGGAGATAAGACCATGATAGCGCAGGTTTTCACAAACCTGATTGGTAACGCTGTAAAATACTCTGCAATGGTGGACAAACCCAAAGTAGAGGTTTCTGCGTATATAGATGGAGGGGAGACTATCTATGCTGTTAAAGATAATGGAATAGGAATCGACAACCGTTATTACGATAGGGTTTTTGAGCTTTTTAAGCGCATGGATAATGTTAAGGAAATAGAAGGAACAGGAGTGGGGCTCGCAATTGTAAAAAGGGTTGTAGAAAAGCATAACGGCAGGGTTTGGTTTGAGAGTAAGTTAAATGTTGGTTCTACATTTTTTGTAGCTTTTAAAAACGGATAAAATGAAAACACCAGATATATTTTATGTTGAGGATGATATAGACTATGCATTTTTTATGCAAAGTGCCGTACAAGAGGTTAAGGATACACTTAATTTAACTATAATTGAAGATGGGGCAGAGGCACTACAAAAACTTCAGCAGTTTGCTGAAAGTAAAACCAAACCTAAATTAATTTTGCTTGATTTGAATTTGCCCGGCTTATCGGGACTAGATCTGTTAAAATTTATACGTGATATTCCCTATCTCAAAACGATACCCGTAATCTTGTTTTCTACGTCTGATAATCCTGATGATGTAAAAGCATCAATTGAGTTTGGTGCCAACGCTTATCTTACCAAGCCTGATGGTTACGAGAACCTGCTTAAATGCGTACATTCTGTACACGATTTTTGGTTTAACCAACATTTGAGGTTAAATTAAAATTTTATAAAACCATATGGAGAGATTCGGGTATTAAATCCGGATCTTTTCTTTTTAATAATTAAAATCCAAATAATGATTGCCAATTTATTGAGAGCTGAAACAGCAGAAAACCATAAAACATTAGAATCCTTAATGTTTGTGAATGAGATTATGAACAATTCTTTAAGCATTGATCAGTATAAAAAGCTGTTAACCATTAATTATATTATTCACCAAAAATTAGAGAATACGCTCGCCAATATGTTGGATACAGCTATTGCCGAACAATTGGAAATGAAAAGCAGATTGAAACTCACTGCTTTAGAAGAAGATTTAAAATATTGGAATATAGATAGTTTAACATTGCCAGGTTTAGATTTTGAATTGTTTGTTCCAGAAAAAAATACTGCCGAAGTTTTAGGTGCGCTGTATGTACTAGAAGGGGCTACAT
>NZ_JBFTRT010000859.1:0-1376 GCF_056399685.1 Pedobacter sp. 01N416 | reverse complement strand
AATTTCGCCATTTCAATTACGTTTTATTTTAGATAGCAGTTTTCTCCAGTTGTTACAATAAATGAAGACATAAAAAAAGTGCTTATTGTTTGTAAGCACTTTTTCAGTTTCCAGTTTGCAATTTTCAGTTTATAATTTTCAATTAACCGATTTAAACAATTAACCAGTTAACCATCTTGAACTGACTAATGAACCATTGAACCAACCTAGAAATTCGGTTTAAGTACATATTTATCGTAGAAACGGAAAATATGCTCTGCAGCTTCTTCAGCGGTATCTACCAATCTGAAAAGGTTTAAATCTTCTTCGTGGATATTGTGCTCTTTCTGGAGCATTGTACCTTTAATCCAATCAATTAATCCACCCCAATAATCAACACCCACCAATACGATTGGGAAACGTGCAATTTTTCCGGTCTGGATTAAGGTTAAAGCTTCAAAAAGTTCATCCATGGTACCAAAACCACCTGGTAAAACCACAAAACCCTGACTATATTTCATGAACATTACTTTGCGCACAAAGAAATAATCAAACTCCAGCAATTTATTATGATCGATATATTTATTGTGGAACTGCTCAAAAGGCAACTCGATGTTTAAACCTACCGATTTACCCCCATTGGTGTGGGCGCCTTTATTACCGGCCTCCATAATGCCAGGGCCACCGCCAGTGATTACACCATAACCACGATCGGTTAATAATTTGCCGCACTCTTCTGCCAATTGGTAATATCTATGCGTTTGAGCTGTACGGGCCGAACCATAAATGGTAACACATGGGCCAATTTTAGCCAGTTTTTCAAAACCGTCTACAAATTCGGCCATGATTTTAAAAATTTGCCAAGAGTCTGTTACTTTAATTTCTTGCCAGTCTTTGTTTTCAAAAGCGCTTCTAATTTTTTCTTCACTCGTCATATACTGTTATTCTAATATTAAAATCTAGTTTGCGCATCAGTTTTTTTACTGATGAACAACAAGCCTATAAATGTGATTAAACCGTTAATTAAAATCAGTTCAACACTAAAAACGTAACCGCCCAATAAAGTGGTAGAATACGTGGAAAGCAAGTAACATAAAAAAGGTGATAATAAGCAAACTATCGGCACTAATTTATCGTGAAGACCACGTTTTTTTACAAATAATCCAAAACTATATAATCCTAAAAGCGGCCCGTAGGTATAAGAGGCAATGGTAAAAATTAAGCTTACTACTGATGAGCTGTTCAATGCATTGATGACGAGGATCACCAAAAACATCAGAATAGAAAATGCTACGTGTACAGTATGGCGTTTTTTTACGGCGTCTTTGGCATTTACATTTTCGGCCTTGGCCATGCCTAAAAAGTCGACACAAAAGGATGTGGTTAAAGCTGTAAGT
>NZ_JBFTRT010000858.1:0-2282 GCF_056399685.1 Pedobacter sp. 01N416 | reverse complement strand
GATGAAAAATGGCGCGGGTAAGGAAAGTTTTTAATTCTTTCGGCTTTACCCTGGTTATCGTAAAAACTGGTAATTGAGTTTTGCAAAGATTGTAATTGTAAATCGGATAAGTTTCCGGCAGTTGCTAACTTATTAATGTGGCTCGATTGCAAAGCCATTAATTGGGTAGCCTTATTCTTCTTACTTAAAATGTACTTCAATTCATCTGCTGAAAGATATTCCGATAAGCTACCTTCTAACTTATCAGTTTTTTCGGAAACATGGTACAATCTGGCGTATTCAATATTACGGGGGTCGTTCGCGTTTTCCCAGGCTCTCGGTTCTCTTAACTGAAACCGTAAGGCTGTTAGCCAGGCAAAATGGCGGTAAAAAATGATCTGAACATCTGCTTTTTTATCTTGTGATGCTAAGTAATCGCGCACCATCACCCCAAAAGCACGGCTCGTATTTATAATTCCTCCATAAATCTGCCTGGCCTCCCAAAGACGCGAATAACTGGCATTATTTTTAAAACTTATGATAAAAGAAACAGCTGTTCCTAAAAGTGCTACCGGAACCCATGAAATGGAGAGAAAGGTGAACTTACAAAAATGATAAAGTACAGTAGGGATAATGGCAAGAATGGTTAAACGGTAAATATCCCGTCGGGTCCATACAATAAATTCGAAAAAGGTATATTTCTTTCCAGCGTGCATAGTTTTTGGTTTATTCGGAAAATTATCTGAGGGATTTAAACTAAGATATAAAAAATTTAAAGCGCCTATATTTAAAATGTTTAAAAAAATCGTCAAACGAAAAACGGGGCTACCTATCTGGCGCCCCGCTGAAATTGCTTTCACTTTAGATTAAAAACCTAAAGTCTTCATTATTATATTTGGTTGTGGTTCTCTACTGTAAGATTTTCAGGATTGTATGATTTCAGGATCAATAAGCTGAAATAAAGATCTCATCGTTTCACAATTTTCATCATCCATTTTTCCACCATTAAGGAATTAAGAAGATTAAGATTTTATCTATATTCCTTGAAGCTTTCGCTATTGGTCATTGATCAATTTCCATTATTCATTTTACATTTTATTCTACTGCTGCCCTGAACATTAAAGCGCCAACGGTTAAATTTGTGCGCGTATCGACCAAAATAGCTGAACCATTTGCGCGGTTATCATCGTATAAATCGAATGCCAAAGCATCGGCTGTTTTAATAATCACACGGCCAATATCGCCATCCATCCAGCAAAGGTCTGCTTCAATCAGCTTCGATTCTTGCGGCAATGCCGAAGCATTTACAATGGTATCGCCACGGCTAATATCTACATCATCTTTCAAGTGAATAATAACTGATTGGCCAGCGTGAGCTGCATCGGGTGTTTGATCAAAAAATTCAATTTTCTCGACAGTAGAACTCGCACCACTAGGTAATACAGTAACTTTATCATTTAAATTAAAAGTACCACTTAGTACCCTACCAGCATAACCGCGATAATCGTGCAATTCTTCTGTTTGTGGACGTATCACCCACTGTACCGGCATGCGGGCCAATTGCGATTTATCTAAATTGTCGGTATCAACCTTCTCTAAGAAATGTAACAAACTCTCTCCTTCGTACCAATCCATGTTACCTGAATTTTGCACAATGTTATCGCCTTTTAAGGCACTAACCGGAATATAAGTTACATCGGCAAGCTTTAATTGCTGCGCCAAAACTTTGTATTTTTCTATAATGGCGCTATAAACGGTTTCGCTATAGTCAACCATATCCATTTTATTGATACAAACCACTACATGTTTAATGCCCAATAAGGAAACAATRTATGAGTGGCGGATGGTCTGTTCTACCACGCCGTTACGGGCATCAATCAAAATAATGGCCAGGTTAGCAGTAGAGGCACCCGTAACCATATTCCTTGTATATTGAATGTGGCCAGGCGTATCGGCAATAATAAATTTGCGTTTTTCTGTCTGAAAGTATTTATAGGCTACATCAATGGTAATACCTTGCTCGCGCTCTGCTCTCAAACCATCCGTTAAAATGGCTAAATCTATTGTTCCGTCATCATTTTTACGGTTAGAGCTCTGTAAAGCTTCTAATTGATCGGCCAAAATAGAATCTGTATCGTATAACAAACGGCCGATTAAGGTACTTTTACCATCATCTACACTGCCTGCTGTGAAAAATTTTAATATGTTCATGTTATTTATAGTATTAAGATAGAAGTATAAAGTATCAAGACCTAAATGCGATCTAAAAACGTTTATATTAATTAATGGCATCAATGTAAAAT
>NZ_JBFTRT010000857.1:0-1377 GCF_056399685.1 Pedobacter sp. 01N416 | reverse complement strand
TACCACCAGCTATGATTATTGGAACTCTGGTAGATCCAATGGCTACCTTGTTAAATGCTACTGGCGATAATGTTGCGGCCATGTTAATTGCCAGGTTTACCGAAGGTAGGAATTGGATGGAAAGTAAGGATTTGTCATCCTGACGCAGGAAGGATCTGCAAGCTATGAAATACCAGCTGGTGCAGTTAAAGATTCTTCGCTATGCTCAGAATGACAATTGATTTTAAAAAATAAAAATCGGGGGCTTCGCCCCTAACTATTGCATATGTTTGAAAATAAAGAGCGTACAGATATTAATGAATTAGGCGAATTTGGGTTGATTAAACACCTAACTACTAATTTTAAAATTAAAAACGATTATTCGGTAAAAGGTGTTGGCGATGATGCTGCTGTTTTAGATGCCAAAGGAAAACAGACCTTAATTTCGACTGATTTATTGCTGGAAGGAATCCATTTCGACTTGGCTTATGTGCCTTTAATGCACTTAGGTTACAAAGCTGTTCAGGTAAATTTGAGTGATATTTATGCCATGAACGGAAAAGCAAGTCAGATTACAGTTTCGCTGGGTTTATCGAGTAAATTTCCTTTAGAGGCTGTCGAAGAAATTTATAAGGGAATCGAACTAGCTTGCAACAAATATAACATTGATTTAATTGGTGGAGATACTTCATCAAGCAAGCAAGGCCTGGTAATCAGTATTACCAGTATAGGTTATGCCGATGCAGATAAAGTGGTGTACCGAAATGGCGCTCAAGAACATGATTTATTGTGTGTTTCTGGCGATTTGGGTGGCGCTTATTTAGGCCTGCAGATTTTAGAAAGAGAGAAGTTAATCTATTTGGAAAATCCACAGATCCAACCAGATTTAGAGGGTAAAGATTATATCATCGAAAGACAATTGAAACCAGAAGCAAGGATGGATATTATTGCACTTTTAGATGAAATGAATATCAAACCAACTTCGATGATCGATGTTTCGGATGGTTTAGCTTCCGAAATTTTACATTTGGCAGAACAATCAGATAAAGGAATGACCATTTACGAGGAGAAAATTCCTTTAGATCCAATGACTTATGAAACTGCGCGTGAATTAGGTTTAGATCCAACGGTTTGTGCTTTAAGTGGTGGTGAAGATTATGAGTTATTGTTTACCATTAGTCAGGATGATTATAAAAAACTGAAACATGATGTAGATATTACTGTGATTGGACATGTTACCGATAAAAACTCGGGTTGTAAAATGGTTTCTAAATCAGAAAAAGTACACGAACTGAAGGCTCAGGGTTGGAATGCTTTTAATAAATAAAAATAGGTCGTCATTTCGAGCGGAGTGCAACGAAGTCGAGAAATCTTTGTAGGCAGATCTCTCCATTCCAC
>NZ_JBFTRT010000856.1:0-2018 GCF_056399685.1 Pedobacter sp. 01N416 | reverse complement strand
CAATCAGCCCTGAAGAGAGTAAGAGTGTGTTTTTATGTTCGCTAATTTCCAGCTCGAAATACTTATAAAAGGTTCTAACCAGGTTAATAATTAACAGTACAATTAAAAGACAGGCAATTAAGATAAAAATTGTAACTATAGTCAGCATACCCGTTACTGCGCTCTGAATTTCATCTTTATTAATTTTAAAAGCATCAAGCAATTGCCTGCCTTCGTAAATAACGGTGTAAAAAAAAGCAGCAAGTAAAGCTAAACTTTGTCCATAATTAGAGGTTAGTCCTACTTTAAACAAAGTCCGGGCACTTATTCTTAAAAATGGTGTTTCTACTGTCTTGTGGTTTTCACGTTCAATTTCCGATTGTGTTTCAGTTACGGTTCTTCTATTTAATAAATGTTCTTTAAGGTTATAGGCAGAAGTTTCGTCAATTGCTTTTATACTTACTTCTTCTCCATGAGCACCGGCTGTATCGATTTTTAACCCATAAACGCCGATAATTTTCTGCAGAATATTCTGGTTAATGTTAACCTGCTGTATTTTATCGAGTTGAATAATTACCTGATCGCGGTTGAATATGCCCTTATTCACCACAAATTCCTGCTTTTCTTTATCTAAAAAGAACGTGAATTTTAAATACCATAAATAAGCAATGATGAAGCTGAAAAACATGATAGCTGCGATACCAAGCAAGACATAAACGATTTCGTTAATGGGCATTTTCATAAATGCGATAATGAAAATAGCAAAAGTTGCTTTTCCAATCTGAAAAAAGGTATGCGCACCCATCACAATAATACCAAAGGCCGATTCCCGCTGCGGTTTACTAAAATCGTTATTCATTGGCATTCAATTCTGTTGTTGGATTTTCAAGCAGGTCTAGTTTTTTCAAAAGCAGATCCCTGATACGCTTGGCATCATCAATTGCAATCCCCGAAATATGGATATGCCCTGTTTGGCCACCTGCAGTAAATAGCTGTAATGATCCCAGTTTATATATTCTGGAAAAAATCCCTTCATTTAATTCGATATGCTGAATCCTGTTTAAAGGAACAATTGTTGTCGATTCGGCGATAATGCCACTTTTGTATAATACATCATGTGTGCGGATGGCATACCCCCGTTTCTTAAAACTGGCGCGAAAGAGTAGCGAAAAGATGGCAAATAAAGCTAAATAAAGGGGGATTATCCATTTGGCATTTGGTTTTACTTCATCAACAAAGAATAGGAGTATGCCACAGTAGTCATGGTTAAAGGTATAAAACATTATTAATCTATAAATAGACTAATATTTAAATCTTTTGTTACCTCGCTACAATAAACTTTTTTGCATTGTTATATTGACCTGAATCGGAAGAGATTTTAAAGAAATAAATTCCGGGAACAAAGGTAGAGGTGTTGATTTCTAAGGTGTGTTTTCCGGTATTGAGGTATTCATTTACTACTGTTTTAACCAAGCGGCCCATTAAATCAAAAATCTGAATATTAATTTTATCCGTTTCGGGCAAAACAACATCAATAAATGTTTGCATAGCTGCAGGATTAGGGTAATTCTGAGAAACGGTAAACTTTAAGAATTTATCAAAAATCGCTTTATTAATGGCGTCGAAAATTACATAGCTCACCAACCTGTAACCACGTGCATTAGGATGAAAGGCATCCTGATAAAGCGAAAAATCACGCCTCATGGCTGCATTTACATCGGCTAAATATATTTTATATTCTGCAGCTAATTTTCTGTAGGCTGTATTAAGGTTTTTGATATGGGTATTTACAGTCACATAACTTTTAATGGTTCTATCATCAACAAACTGTAGTGTACATAAAATTGGAACTAATTTCTGTTTAAGGCTTGCCGTAATCAATACCCGCATATTAGCAACGGTTTCGGCTACACTTCCTTTACCAGTAGTCATTGCAACAGCATCATTAATGCCCATATCAATTACAATAAAGCCGGTTCTATAGGCTATTGCATTATCAATTCGGAGTAATCCCTGAAAAGTAGTCTGACCACCAATAC
>NZ_JBFTRT010000855.1:0-1380 GCF_056399685.1 Pedobacter sp. 01N416 | reverse complement strand
TTCACCCCTTTAGCACCTAACGCAGGTCCTACTGGTGGCGATGGATTTGCCGCTCCGCCTTTGATCTGTAATTTGATCATTGCACTGACTTCTTTTGCCATTTTGTGTTTTTTGTTTATTTAAAACTCAATGTTAAATATTGGAAGCATGTAACATTTAATTCCTTAGAGCTCCTATAAAGCTTAAAGGACTGCAAAGATATGGATAATCTTGTAAATGCACAATAGATGGAGAGAAATATATTTAATAATATGTAGGTGTTTAAAATATGTGCATTAAATCAGCGATTAAGAAAAATACTTTCTTCAGTTATAAACCATGAATAGATTGCTTCACGCCACCATAAGACCCTTTCTTTGTTCGCAACGACAGAATAAACCACAAAACTTACACTAATTATTAAGCAATTTAAAAAATCATTTAAAAAGAAAAAACCGCACGAAATAAATTCTGCGGTCTTTTTATATTCTAAAAATAATTTGCTTACTCTTTTTCTACTTGCATGTAGTTAAGCTCAAGTGGTGTTTTACGACCGAAGATTTTAACCATTACTTTCAGTTTTTTCTTCTCTTCGTTTACCTCTTCGATAATACCTGAGAAACCGTTGAAAGGTCCATCCATTACTTTAATGCCTTCGCCAACGTAGTAAGGCACATTCATTGTTTCACCTTGCTCGCTCATCTCATCAACCACACCTAAAATACGGTTAACTTCTGCCTGGCGCATTGGGATTGGATTACCAGCTTTATCACCCAAGAAACCAATAACACTATTAATTCCTTTAATGATGTGCTCTAACTCTCCATCTAATGTAGCTTCGATTAAAACATAACCAGGATAGAAGTTACGTTCTTTTGCAATTTTTTTACCATCTTTCATTTGGTAATATTTTTCCATTGGTATTAAAACCTGAGGAACCAAATGAGAGAAACCTAAACGGCTGATCTCAGCATCAATGTACTGTTTTACTTTCTTTTCCTTACCGCTAACAGCCCTTACAACGTACCACTTTAGATCGCTCATTAGTAAATATTAATTAGAAAGTGATTTATAAAAAGTATCTAACACAAATGTTGATCCTTTATCCATTGCAAAAATAACCAATGCAATAATTAAAGAAGCCACTAATACAAGAATTGCAGAACTTTGCAGTTCACCCCAAGTAGGCCATGTAACCTTCTGGGTCATTTCATCGTACGATTCTTTTATAAACTCAACTACTTTAGCCATATTTAATTTATTGAATGACAGAATGACTAAATGAGTGAATGATAATATTCGAAAGCTAACCTTCAAATTCAATCATTCACTCATTCAATTACTCAACCATTGTTTTGAGCACGGGAACAAGGATTCGAACCCTGATCAAAGGTTTTGGAG
>NZ_JBFTRT010000854.1:0-1389 GCF_056399685.1 Pedobacter sp. 01N416 | reverse complement strand
TCGTCATTGCGAGGAACGAAGATAACCGAACGAAGCGAGCTCATGAATGCCTTTAAAAACAACTGCAAAAATGAATAATCTTAAAGCGCAGGTAAGTAACGATCGTTGTAAGATTGCTTCGTCGGCTGAAAAAGCCTTCTCAGCAATGACGATGCCTCGCAGCTTATTATTGCACAAAAAAATCTCTGTCATCTATATTGACTTTTATACAATAAATTACCCCTCAGGATGACAAATCTATATTTGTCATACGTCCAATTCATGCCTTTCCTATTCATGTTTATGGTTGTTGGAATAGTTGACTCCGGTTTTCTAATCAGGCAATTAAAAACTTAACCTCTTTTAGTTTTTAAAATAGATATTTCCAACTATATTGGCCGTGATTGGTTATTCCTATACATTGACCCTTATTTATGACTAAAAATATATTCATTGCTTCGGCCGAACCCTATACCGGAAAATCAGTAATTGCTTTCGGAATGATCAATATGTTATTGGCTAAAACGCAAAAAGTAGGTTACTTTAAACCCATTATTGCGCAAGACGATCAGAATAAAAAAGATGAACATGTAGAAGCCATGTTGGATTATTTCTCACTCCCTGTTAAATATGAGGATGCTTTTGCCTTTACCCGGCAAGAAATGCTGCATCAAGCAGAAGATAGTGGAGCAATTATCAATACCATTATCAGTAAATATAAAAAACTGGAAGATAATTACGATTTCACGGTAATTGAAGGCAGCGATTTTTTAGGCGAAGGTATGGCATTTGAGTTCGAATCGAATGCTTTAATGGCCAAAAACTTAGGTGCACCAGTTTTAATAGTGGTATCGGGAAAGAATAAAACAGCAAGTCAGCTTTTTAAATCTGCCATCAACATTTACCGTAACTTCCTGTTGCGCGATGTGCAGGTATTAGGCGTAGTGGCCAATATGGTGAATCCAGAGGAGGCGGACCGTATTAAACAAGCTTTAACCAATCAATTGCCTGCCGAATTACTTATCGCCGTTATTCCTACCGAAACAGGCCTACAAAGTCCAACAATGAAAGAAATTACATTGGCACTGGGTGGTGAGGTGCTTTTTGGATCTGAACTATTGGATAACCAGGTTGATAATTTTGTGACCGGTGCCATGATGCTGCCCAATTTTTTAAGGCACATAAAAGATAACCTGCTTATTGTTACTCCCGGCGATCGTGGCGATATCATTATAGGCGCACTTCAGGCCAACTTATCAGCCAATTACCCAAAAATTGCAGGCATTGTTTTAACCGCAGGCAGTTTACCGGATGAGCCCATTATTAAATTGATTGAAGGTTTACAAACCATTATTCCAATAATAGCGGTTAAAAAGGGAACTTTCGAAACCACTACAACCATTGGCAGCT
>NZ_JBFTRT010000853.1:0-1390 GCF_056399685.1 Pedobacter sp. 01N416 | reverse complement strand
TATTAAAGGAGCAGATGCCGGATATTAAAATAATTTTCACACGGAAAACAGATATAGATGTTGACTTGTACAGGCGGGCAGAAATAGCGAACGAAGCTAATGCCGATCTTTTTATATCGGTACACTGCAATTCAATGCCTCCAGGCAACAAGCATATCAAAGGAGTAGAAACATTGGTTGCGGGATCGCACCGGTTAAAAGAACAGGATGCTGCCATACGTGAGAACGCCGATATTAAATTGGAAAAGAACTACAAAAGTAAGTACGATGGGTATGATCCAAGTAACCCAAGTAGTTTTATTCTTTTATCGCTTTTAAAAAATGCCTTTCGGGACAAAAGCATTAATTTTGCCAAGTTAATACAGAACAGTTATATCAAGCGGGATGAGCGATTAAGCCGTGGTGTTAAAGAACAGGGCGTTTTGGTATTGCAGCGTTGCGGTATGCCCGCCGTTTTAACAGAAGTAGGTTTTATCTCAAATACAGAAGAAGAAAAATATATTAATTCCCAAAATGGACAAAACGAAATTGCCAATTCTATTTTGGAAGCAATAAAAACATACAAAAAAAATATTGAGGTTAAATAAGTGGCATTATAAATGATGTTTATTTTACCTTTGGAAAAAATATAAAACAGATACCAAACAAATAGTGCAGCCTTTGTGTATTTATAGGGTTTAGCACAAGAATTAATTACGCTCTAACAAGTGAAGAAAAGATACCTTCAGCGCTTGTAGCCATTAAATAAAACACTCATGAAGATTAAGAACGAAACCAAAGTAGGTATTTTAGCTGCATTTGCCATTGCTTTATTAATAATTGGATATAATTTTTTAAAAGGAAATTCAATTTTCTCAAATGAAACTACATTATATGCAAAATATACAAGGGTTGATGGTTTAAGTGTTTCAAAACCTATCCTGATCAATGGTTATCAGATTGGCCGGGTGGCCAAATTGGAGCTACAGCCAGACGGTAGTATTATTGCAACCTTAAGTGTAAACAGCAAATATGAAATTCCCGAAAATAGTATTGCCCGCTTAGAAGGTACAGATCTTTTAGGCAGTAAGGCCATTGTAATGTCGTTAGGTAATTCAAAAAAGATGGCCGAAGATGGTTACACCTTAAACGCAAATGTAGAAAAGGGCTTAATGGAACAGGTACAACCGGTTCAAAAGAAAGCGGAATTAATTATCAGTAAAATGGATTCTATTCTGAGTAGTGTGAACTCTATTCTGAACCCTAACTTCCAGAAAAACGTTGATAAAAGCTTTAACAGTATTGCTGGTACATTGGCTTCGTTAGAAACCACATCAAAAAAAGTTGATGGTTTAGTAGGTTCAGAAAGCGCACGTATTGAAGCGATTTTTAAAAATGTTGAAGGTATAAC
>NZ_JBFTRT010000852.1:0-1400 GCF_056399685.1 Pedobacter sp. 01N416 | reverse complement strand
ATGTATACTATCTTGTTCAAAAGAAGATGCGTTTAAAGAATTTACAAAGAATGGGGAAATTAGCTATCCTGGAAAGCCAACCGTAGTGCTTGCCCAGGCGGGATATAAGCGGGTGCTGTTACGGGTGGCATTGGGCCCAGACCCTGCCATAACAAAAATAAAAACCTATTGGAACAGTAGGGCCGATTCTTTGGAAACCCCGGTGGTAAGAAGTAATGGGGATATTGTAAATGTGTTTATTACCGATCATTTAAACGAAGGCCAGAATAATTTCGAGGTATACACCTATAACAATAAAGGCAACAAATCTATAGTAACTAATGTATCTGGAACGATGTTTGGCGACAATTATCTGAGCACAGCACCAAGGGTTAACAGATCGATAGCCACACTTAATTTTAGTGCTTTAAATAAGGCTGTAATTACCTGGGGCCCTGCTTTATCAACCGAGCAGTTTATTGAATTGAAATATATTAATTTAAAAGGAGCGGATACGACCAGCCTTGCTCCCTCGCAATCAATAACCACATTGTCCAACTATAAACTAGGAACGGCAATTACCTATCGTTCTATCTATGCGCCAGAAGCTACTGCTTACGATGTGGTATCGGCGGCCCCAAGCCCGGTAGATTTAACTAAGGGGAGCTATTACCCTGCTGCTATGTCAGGTTACTTTTATTCTACTTCCACTAAGAAAGTAATTGGTCTTAATAAAACTTACGTTCCAAATGGTACAAATGGCATAACTGGCGGTATAATTATCCCTGTAGGTGATTTAACGGACGGCACCAAAGCCTTAATTGTTATAAACGCTGATAATACGGTAACCATATCCGCAGCTACAGGGTCTCCAAATGGGCCGTTTGTGATGTATAGTTCGGGCTTGCCAGCACCTTATGACACCGCTACACCTATTYGGGTAAATTCTACAGCTTGTAACAACACCTATGATCCGGCTACCAAAATCCTTAAAATAAGGTATGGTATTGGTGGAACAGGCGCCCGGGTTATTGAAGAGATTATTGAGCTTAAATAATTTTCGTCGAGGTTTGCTTGAAACCTTGGGATATAAATTTTAAAACATTTAATAATTAGTATTTTAAACACCTGGGCATTAAGCCTGGGTGTTACTCATTTATTCAACATTTCTAGCTTTAAAATTGTGAATCAGTTTTTTGTGCACATTACTAGGGAGTGAACCCTATATGCTTTATAATCTAGAATATATTTTTATCTCCTAACAGGTATCTAAATGATCGGCAGTAAAAAAATAAATATATAATGACCGGTTTACAATCAGGTCCCTTGTTTGTTGAAGATAATCTCTTTGTGAATACTAGGCTACCAGTAGTCTGCATTCATAAGCATTTTCAATATTTTTTGGACAAAGGGTACAAAAG
>NZ_JBFTRT010000851.1:0-1411 GCF_056399685.1 Pedobacter sp. 01N416 | reverse complement strand
GCCATGGGGCTATCTACAAAAATCTGAACGGGCGGCAATAGTTTTTTGGTGAAAATCTGGTTTAAGGCAAATACCAACGATTGCGTACGGCCAATACTAAATGCAGGAATAATCAATCGCCCAGGGCTTTTAATGCAGGCTTCGGTAATTTCCTGAACTAATCTTTCCTCTAAGGTCTGGTCTTTGGTGTGCACCCTCCCGCCATAGGTTGCTTCACTTACCAGGTAATCAACCTCTGGCAGCGGTTCAGGGTTAACCAATACCGGATAGTTCTCTCTGCCAATATCGCCTGTAAAAGCAACTTTCTTCTCTACGCCATCGTCATTGATGGTTAAAATAGCTGCAGCAGCGCCAAGCAAATGGCCAACTGGCACAAAGGTTAGGCTAATATCGCCGTTGATCTTGAAAGGCTTGTTAAATGCAATGGTTACAAAACGATCGATCGTATCCATTACATGTTTGTGCAGGTACAAAGGTTTTGGTCCGCTAAAATTGCCGCGTTTAGTTCTGGGTTTTCGGCCGGCCTTCCTTAAGAAAAGTTCTACAGAATCGAATAATAGTATCGAAGTAAGATCGGCTGTTGGTGGTGTACAGAGCACCTGACCTTCAAAACCCAATCGAACCAGTGTAGGTAAATTACCAGAGTGATCGATATGGGCGTGAGTTAAAATAACGAGGTTTATACTTGCCGGATCGAAAGGGAATTGCTGGTTTTCTTCCTGGTAGGTTTCCTTCTCGTAATCTAATCCACAATCTATCAGTATTTTATAATGTCCAACTTCTAGCAGGTGCATACTCCCTGTTACCTGTTGTGCTGCGCCCCAAAACGTTAACTTCATCTTCTTATCTATCGCGTAAGTTCTTTAGCCGTAAAGTAATATAAATGATGGGATTTTTAAACAATCAAGCGTAATTTTTTAATTATAGTCCATTTTCTTCCCTAAATTTGAGTCCCTTCGATATTTCACTTTTTGCCTCTTCCGAAAAATCTTCTAAATCAGCTGTTGTAATGATTTTATCTACAAGCATAGCAATTACAGTATCTAAAAACCATGAATTTCTAAGCCCGTCATATCTTCTGGCGATGTGTTTGTCGAAATCTGTTACAGTGGTAAAAATTTTATAATAATCGTCTCTATTATCTTCAGGCTGTTGTGTTTTCCATTGGTCTAAAATTTCGGAGAATACCTGCATTTCTTTTTTAGTTCCCGTTGTAAAGCTATCTCGAATAACTTTCTGGCAACTTTGTTATCTGCTTTAGAAAAACTCATATTCATCGTTAAAATTATAGCATAAAGATAACAATGTCTTATATATTCAGCCCAACTTAAGCTCAACAAAAAGATTTTTTATCTTTGAAGAAAAATATTCGATATGCAAGAACCTTTTGATATAGAAATCGGACCAATTA
>NZ_JBFTRT010000850.1:0-3178 GCF_056399685.1 Pedobacter sp. 01N416 | reverse complement strand
CATTAAAAGGCCGGGTATTGTTATACTGGGCAAGTCCGCAGTTTAATCCCCTAGATAATCCATCACACCCCTTTGATCAAAGCAGGTGGACTACTGCATATCAGGCTTGTAAAGAAGCTTATGATATATGCAAAGCTTCAGGTAACAGTTTATTACCAAACTATGGAGATATTTTTTTGAAGGAAGGAACCAGTAATACGGAGGCTATAATTGTCCGTTCCTATTCTAATAAAGTTGAAAAAAGAGGTCAGAATGTAGAAGCCAAAGCAAGGCCCACAGAAGAGGGTGGTGGTGCATCTGCATTTATTCCGACCTTAAATCTTGTAAACACTTATACCATGAAGGATGGAGTTCCGGTTGGGCAGGCCAGCTCGTTCACTTACGATCCTGTGCTATTTTGGGTAAACCGCGATCCAAGATTGGATGCAACGATAGCCTACAATGGAAGCAGCTGGAAATTAAGCGGTGCAAGCAGCAGGAGACAATGGAATTATGTTTCGAACATTACCGAACCATCGCCGCAGGGCTTTTATATGAAACGATTTTGCGATCCTGAACTGGCGAAAGGCGCTGTGGCTTATGCCAATGATTTTGGGGGGAATGGCTTAGACTGGATAGAGTTGCGTTATGCTGAAGTAATTATGAATTTGGCAGAATGTGCCAATGAAATCGGTAACCTCGCAGAAGCACAAAATTTAGTAAAAGAAATCAGAATTCGCGCTGGCATTCAGGCTGGAACAAAAAATTACGGACTAGATCTGGCTTCATCGAAATTACTAATGCGAGATTTAATACTGAAAGAAAGAATGATAGAATTTGCGTTCGAAGGTAACCATACAGTGGGAAACAAAATCTGCAGCACTAAAAACTGAACTTGAAGTAGTTACGGCAAATGGAGCACGGTTTAGAGAAGGAGTTAATGTCAATGACAAAACATCTTTTGAGAAATACTTCAAAACCTCAATATTGAACCAGGGCGTAACTGGCTTCAGTATACCAGATACCTATTATTTCTATGCTTTGCCATCAACATTTATGAATTCTAGCCCGTTATTAGAGCAAACAATCGGTTGGGATGGTGGCACTTTTGATCCTTTAAAATAATTCTTTATTTAAACAGATAAAATCATGAAAAGAATTTTAAAATATTTAGGCTTTTTGGCTGTAGGAGCCGTCGTATTTTCTTCATGTAAAAAAGAAGGAGAAAATATATTTAATATGTTTGATGATGTAACAGTAACCTATCATTCAACAAGCCCTTATGCAGTAACCGATTATAAAGAAGTAAATGCAGGTGATAGCGTGTATCTGGATTACACCATAACTTCTGCAAAGGAGGATATGTATGCTGTCTGTATTTTCGAAACATCGGCGGCTATACCCTCTAAAATTATAGTTAACGATAATCAAAGAAGAAATTATTCGGGAGTTGTAAAACTGAAAATGAATACCCGGGTTGGCAAAACATCCTATCGCATTTGGGCTTTGGATAAAGCAGGGGTTTATTTGGGTGACGGTTACAAAACGATTACAATAGAGGTAAGGTCAGATTATAAATATTGGTCTTCAAGAGAATTATATATTCCTGATACATTAGGTAAAGTGAAGAACTGTTATATGTCACTTTCAACAGGAGAACTATTCAATTACAGTAACGGTGCAGCCAGTTCTGATAAAATAGATCTGGGATTGTATAGGTCGCCCGTAACCGGGACACCAAATGCATATTTGTACAATGTTTATGCTTTAAATTCGAGCCCGATTCCTCACTTAAAGGTATATCTACCGGGCTGATTCCAGGGAGTTTATTTTATTTTTTAACTGCTGACGGAAAGTATGGTGCTTTTTATGTGAATTCTGTTTCGAGTAACAACTCTTCTGGCGGTGTATTCTTAAACGTTGATGTGAAAATTCAGAATTAATACTATCATTTGTGAGCGCTCAATAACATGGGCTTTAATTCATCTAAAACGAGGCAAAATCTGTCTCGTTTTTTTTAATTTATTTTTATTTAAGAATGTTACATTTATATATGAATATATTTCCATATCTTAGATCATCAAATACAGATCAAGCAAAGAACTATATTGATTTGATTTAGTTACGTTAATAGCCTATAATATGTAGCCAAAATCATACAGTAAATAGCCGATTATTGATTGCAATTTTGAGATATAATATACTTTCTAACCAGAATAAATACCAAGATCAAAGTAAAAAATGAGCCAAATTACCCATATTATCACCGATTTTTTTTATTAGAAGCCGTGGTTGATTCTTTTATCATAAAATAATTTTACATCTATTTTCTCTGCTCTCTTAATACGCTCCATTTGTAAAGTTAAAACGATACTATAGTTGCTCAATCGATTGAAGGTTGAAACTTTTGATCATTGAAGAGATCACACCATTAAAAGCAGACGGGAAATTGTCTAAATAGAATTAAAAACTAACCAAATAATAAGATGAACTTAAAATTTTTACGCAAAATTTCTTTGTCCTTGCTATTTATGCTACTGGCAAGCACAATCCTTTTTGCTCAAGACCGAAAGATTACGGGTAAAGTTGTCGATCAGGCAGATGGGCAGGGAATCCCTGGAGTAAATGTAAGTCTAAAAGGTGTTCCAAGCAATGTGAGCACCAATTCTGACGGTGTTTACACCATCCAGGTAAAATCTGATGCAGATGTTCTTGTATTCTCATTTATAGGATATGTAAGACAACAGGTAACCATAGGCAAGCAAACTAATATTGTAGTTCGTTTAGTTCCGGAAAACAAGAGCCTCGAAGATGTGGTTGTTGTTGGTTATGGTACCCAAAAGAGAAGTCATTTAACAGGTGCTGTTGTAGATATAAAGGCAACCGAGGTGGAGGACTTACCTGCAAGTAATATCGGTGCTGCACTGGCTGGAAAAATATTAGGTGTTGGGGTGAGCGGGGGTATTTCAAGACCAGGTTCTACAGCAAAGTTGACCATTAGAAATCCTAACACTATTTTCTCTAAAGACGGCGGTTCTACAGACCCGCTATATGTAATTGATGATGTAATTCAGATCAATCCTCAAAACGGACAACCTGATGCTACACTCTTTAATAACCTGGATCCTTCTGAAATAGAAAGTTTATCTTTCCTAAAAGATGCATCTGCAGCTATTTATGGTACAAGAGCAGGTAATGG
>NZ_JBFTRT010000849.1:0-1416 GCF_056399685.1 Pedobacter sp. 01N416 | reverse complement strand
TAATTGAAATAAATTAATAATTTTTAAAATCAGTTGTTGGTCTCCATACTTGTATTGTTTCATAAGCGTTGCAATGAAACTCATGAAACAATATAACCTTGTGCGTAACTACATACTTCTGATGTAGCAACCTTTTCTATCCTAATTAGTGCGTATTCTTTATGTCTCCTCTTTTACTCTTATTTTTTAACCTCAACAGTTGCCCCGGTATATTCATTTTGCGGAAAATCAACATTAAGCTCAGTTATTTCTTTGTTGGCATTAGTAAGTGTTAGCTTGGCTGTTTTTTCCTTGTACAAGGGATCAGCCATCGATATGATACGTTGTCCATTCAGGTTCTTTATCATCAAAATACAGGGCTTGTCCACCTTGACTATCGTTGATGCCACAGTTACGAAACCCGCTTCATAAAAAACAACTTGCAACATATCCAAAACCTTATGGTAAACCGCTTGCATGGCCGAACTATTAGCAAGTATCTGCAGATCATTGCCCTTGAACTTTTTCATTTCCTTCGCACTTTTTACTCCTGGCAACACGATATAGGCGTAATCGGCATTCTGTGGTTTTGCACCATGGTCAAGCCAAAGTTTAAATACATTTCCGCTGATCTCATTTTTGGAGGTAGAATTATTGATATGGTACCAGTCTCCCTTTTGCACTGCTGTACTCAGGGTGATATTGCCACCTTTTGGAAAATAATAGCCCATATTATCATGCAGGAACCAAACATCCGATTTTTCAGAACGTGTTATCATCTGGTCTTTTGCTATCAGCTTATCATCCAATGAACTTTCCGTATCTCCCTTTAGCCAGCATTGGTTAATTGTGGTGGTAATATGCTCTGGTTCATCACTTTTAATATCCGTTCCTAGGCACACAATTTCATTATCGAAAAAGAACCAGGCTTTTTTGGCCTGGAGGTTATCGAAATTCAGCATATAGCCGTTTGCCCCATAAATTCCATCACTAACTCCTCCAGCGAAWTCGTTAAGCCCAAGCTCTCCCCAAGATTTCGTCTCTATTTTGTCTTCCACATAATCCCTACTGGTTATGCCAGGTATCTTATCCCATTCCCAAATGGGCATAATGTTATAGTATTCTCCACCGCTAAGCTGGATATTGGTGGCTCCATTGGAGATATATCGGCCCAACAAATTCTCTTTATTGCCCGATTCGCAACGGATAGTGCGTGTACTTGCCATGCGTACATTAAAGGAGTAAGCTGGTCTTGTATGCAAAGTATAATCGGAACTAAAATACTGGTTATGTGCTTTTGTAACCTTGTACGATGGTGCTTCTTTTCCGCCGATCCGGGCACTAGCATTGTCCCATTCCGTAGCGTTCTTGGGATCAACCGCTGTTGCCACTAATAACAGCTTCTTTACACTGGCCATATCCACACTGGCCATATCC
>NZ_JBFTRT010000848.1:0-1431 GCF_056399685.1 Pedobacter sp. 01N416 | reverse complement strand
GGATCAATACCAAAAGTTGTGGAGGACGGTAAAAACAAATAGCTTTGCATTTTACTATTTCACTTTATATGACTTCCCCTGCAGCCTCTTTACTTAAATTGTTCTTACCAGATTTTATACTAGCAAACTTTACTATTACCGGTGTCATTGAAGATCCAGATACCTTCCATATCCACTTAGAGGAAATTAATAACCTACAGTCAGAACTTGAGTTTATAAAAGTGCATTCAAAAGGCTTCTTTCCAGAGATTACCGTTCAGGATTTTCCAATACGCGGCCACAAAGTTTTTTATCATATCAAGCGTCGCCGATGGATCAATACCCAAAGTAATGAGTTGATTTACCGTAATTGGACTTTAATAGAAAAAGGAACGCGAATGACAGGGGAATTCGCGGCTTTTTTAAAAGAAATCAATCAATACCCAGCCGAATGATATCCATACAATTAGTAAGTTCTACGGTGTGGACGGAAGAAAGCTACTCCGACATTACCGTGATTATCTAAGCGAATTTAAGTCCTGGGATCAAAAGAGCCACGCAGATAAATGGCTTCTGTATCCGGAGAACCTCGGTAGGCATCTATCCATTGATGAAACCAGCCTATCCCATGGCGAACTTTACACCATCCTCACCAACAAAGCAGCCAAGGGTAAAAAAGGGTCAATTGTGGCTATTGTTGCGGGCACCAAAGCTGAAGCAGTTATTTCAGTACTTCACAAAATACCAGAAAAAGAGCGCAGAAAAGTTTCTGAAATCACACTGGATATGGCTGGAAACATGGAACTCATTGCTAAAAAATGTTTTCCTAAGGCCATAAGGGTCACCGATCGTTTCCATGTTCAGAAACTAGCTACAGAAGCTGTACAGGAAATCAGGATCAAGCATCGCTGGGATGCAATTGATAGGGAAAACGATGCAATTGAAATCGCTAGAAAAACCAATAAAGTATTTCGGGCTGAAGTATTTAGTAATGGCGATACCCTGAAACAGCTTCTGGCAAGGAGCAGATATGTACTGTATAAAAAAGCTTTTGACTGGACGACAAGTCAAAAAGAGCGGGCGGATTTGCTATTTGAAAGATATCCGGACCTCAAGGTAGCTTATTCCTTGAGTATGGAGCTCAGCCATATATTTGATAAGACGACCGAAAAAGTATTTGGCCTGGCAAAATTAGCTAAATGGCATGAAAAGGTAAGGCAGTCCACCTTTAAAGCTTTTAATACCATTGCCAGGTCGATTCAGAATCACTATCCGACTATTCTAAATTATTTTGATAACAGATCGACCAATGCTTCTGCCGAATCATTCAATGCAAAGATTAAAGCGTTTAGATCCCAATTTCGTGGCGTGAAATGCGTAAAGTTTTTCCTATACAGGCTAACTCAATTGTATGCTTAAAAATGACTACTCCACAACTTTTGGTATTGATCC
>NZ_JBFTRT010000847.1:0-1436 GCF_056399685.1 Pedobacter sp. 01N416 | reverse complement strand
ATATATGCCTGCACAGTATACTCACCCGGTTCGTCAAATTGATGGGTTATGGTTTCACCTATTTTTGACTTAAAAACTTCAACTGGTTTACCATCAATATCTTTGCATATCCATTTTACAGAAGCAATTTCCTGCGGTAACGTGGGCAATATTTTAAAATGGTCTTTTACGCTAAAAGTTATCTCTTCTTTTATTCTTGTGCTTTGTGTCGAAGTGATGATTGAAGTAATATCATTTTTTAAAGCCTGTATCTGTTTTGATTGTTTTGGAATACCATTAAAACATGCAGATACCACATAGCTGCATTCTTCGTTACAGATTACCTGAGTGATGTTCCCTGTCTGGGTTAATAGCGTAGGAATACCAATTCCTCCTGTTTTGGTTACCTCCCAAGTAATAGTACTGATGTCGCCTGGTAGGGCCACAGACTGAAAAAGGCTTTGAAGCCTAAAGGTTATAGGTACATTTATTCTTACTTTTGTATTTCCATCAACTGTGGTCACGGTTTCAATCTCGTTTTCTTTAATGGTATAAGGCCTGGTTATTCTTTTATCACCGTTGGTTTTGCCATAAGCTTCAATTAAATAGGTGCCAACTTTCTTAAAGGTAATGGTGAGGGTTTCGCCTGCATCGTTTCGCAATTGCAAGGGGATGCCATTTGTATCATAGACTACCCAGTTTACTCCTTGCTTATCTGCACCGGTTGCTTTGCCAGCAAAATCGGCTTTAAAAGTAATAGGCGTATTGAGCGGTTGTTGATCGTGGTAAGATAAAGGTATTATCGATTTTACTGTTGCACCATCTTCATCTTCATTTTTTGCCGCTTGTTCGGTATGAATCAGTTCTTCGGTAAGCAGGGGACCATCAGCGGCCCAACTGCCAGCCTTGGCATTTTCTAATTCCTGTGCAGTAATGTTGGCTTGCTGGCCATGTTGAACTATTTTTACATTTCCACCTTTTGCAGTACAAATAGCTGTGCTTTTGTTGGTCAGTACATAAGCACCGTTTGGCAATTCTACTTTTTCATAATAATCTTTCCATTGCAATCTGGCAGTACAGGGTACAGGTTTACTTGGGTCGGGTACTTTGCATTGCCCAAAGTTTAGGTTAAGCACTTTGTTTTCTAAGGTGGTTGCAATAAATTTACTTTCACCACTATCGTTAATCACATATTTGTTATGGCTAAGTACGTTCATCTTTTTCGGAGCGGGATCTACCGCTTGATCGCAGGTGCATTTAGCCCCATGACATACCAATAGTTCGGTAATTTTTCCATTTTGTTTAGGCTCATCTATTACTTGCCTGTCTGATGCTATAGATACAGTTAGGTTATCTGTAATCTTATCATCTGTTAGGTTTTCTTCGTTATTTGTTGGTTCAGCATCAGTACTCCAATCCATTTTGGCTAATTCTAATTGGTTGTTAAAGTAATCTTT
>NZ_JBFTRT010000846.1:0-1440 GCF_056399685.1 Pedobacter sp. 01N416 | reverse complement strand
GGTTACTATGGTGGAATCTATTTTAGCCTGTGTTTTTTTTTCCGTGCCACCCTGGCAAGATGCCAGCAATAAAGCGGCTGCTCCTAGTATTGGGAAGATGTTTTTCATTAGGATATATTCTTTTCTTATCGGATTGATTTTTTATTATTAAGCAAAGCCCCTGCCAAAAAGATTCTTAAACCTGTGCCGATCTTACATCGGAATTAAGTTTATCCTAAATATATGAGCTATGTTATAAGCTTAACTGGGAAGTTATTTTAAAAAAAACAACGAAATGTTGGTTCCTTTGTGTTCTTCAGATTTTATATCGACCTCTATTTTATGGAATCGGGCAATACTTTGCACAATGGCTAGCCCCAGGCCAAAGCCGTTTTCTTCGGTATTTCCCCTTTTAAATCGATCGAAAGCATTTTCTACGAGTGCTGCGCTCATGCCAGATCCGGTATCGCTGATGGTGAGGATATATTTTTCGGCTTCGGTTTTATCTGTTATGGCAATGGTCCCCCCCTCAATATTATACTTTATTGCATTATTGATAATATTGATTAAAAGGGTATGTATCAGTGCTTTATTTCCGGTAAAATGAAAGTCCTTCGAAAGGTGAGCATTATAACTGATATTTTTATCTGCTATTCGATCTTCCAGATCTTCATATATATCATCGATTTCCTGTTTGAGGCTAATTTCTTCGGTTTTTAGATACTGATTGTTTTCTACCTTCGAAATGAGCAATAAGCTGTTGATAATTACCTTTAAGCGGTTTAAGGTTTTTAAAGAGGCGTAGATTTTATTTTCATGCTCTACAGGAATATCTCGAGTATTGAGCATATTTTCGAAGCGCGTACTTAAAATTGAAATAGGGGTAAGCAGCTCATGCGAAACGTTAGCTATAAACTGCTTTTCTAAAGCAAAAAGCGTATTTATTTTACGCATTAAAGAGTTTATGCTATTGTCAAGGATTTTAAAATCGTTGGTGGTAGTTGGTATATTCTGATAATTGTAATGGGAAGGATCATCAACTAGATTGATCTTTTTGTCGATAATGAGATCGATAGCCTTTTAAATAAGGAACAATCTTTTACCGATTACAATATTTTAAAGGAAGAATTTATCGTTTTAACAGATATCCCCGATAACCAGAAAGACTCCACAGCAAAAGTATTTACAGAAAAGAGGGAAATTGAAGGCGATATTGAAGTATATAGAATCCTCAATTATAAATTTTCGTATCATACAAACTGGTATAATCTGGAGATTGGAGAAACAATGACGGCGCTCCAATCCATTAAAAATTCGATCCGTTTTTACATGCTGATTGTGCTGGTTGCCGCCTTACTTATTACTTTGGTAGCAGATTTTACCTTCTCAAACTTTTTATTAAAGCCTTTTTACCTCATTATCGACAAAAAGATCAATCTAGTTGATGATCCTTCCCATTAC
>NZ_JBFTRT010000845.1:0-1448 GCF_056399685.1 Pedobacter sp. 01N416 | reverse complement strand
GAATTCTATTACGCTTTTCCCCACCTAATACTTACGAAATCCTTCCATGCGCTTGCCCATTGAGATTTCGTAAGTACCTGGCCACCTAGACCTGATTGAAATGGCATTCCGGTATTCGACTATTTAACCTTATCGAAAATTCACCGGAATATAATGGAAAGCAGGACTACAGCTGCCTACGAGCACTGTTTCTGCGCTCCAAAAAAATAAACTTCGCAATGACTTACAAAGTTTAGAAAGGGAAGGAGCGGATGAATAACTTCGCAAGTCAGAAGCTTCTGAAATTCTATTACGATTTTCCCCACCTCATACTTACGAAATCCTTCCAGGCGCTTAGCCATTGAGATTTCGTAAGTGCCCATAAAACAAAAATCCTAAGTCTTAAACCGGAAATCCGACTCAAGACTTAGGACTAAAAGACTTTCGACTTTATAATTCTTATTTCCCAGCAGCTTTAGCGTGGTCGGCTAAAAATGTAGCTAAACCGCTATCTGTTAGTGGGTGTTTTAATAAACCTGCAATAGCAGCCAATGGTGCAGTAATTACATCAGCACCTAATTTAGCACAGTTAACGATGTGTAATGGTCCGCGGATTGATGCAGCTAAAATCTGAGTTTCGTAACCGTAGTTATCAAAAATAGTTCTGATATCTTCAATTAAAACCAAACCATCGCTAGAAATATCATCTAAACGGCCTAAAAACGGAGAAACATAAGTAGCTCCAGCTTTAGCAGCTAATAATGCCTGTCCGGCAGAAAAAATTAAAGTACAGTTTGTTTTAATTCCTTTTGACGAGAAATATTTAATGGCTTTAACACCATCTTTAATCATTGGTACTTTTACTACGATTTTCGGGTTTAAAGCGGCTAAAGCTTCACCTTCTTTAATAATCTCATCGAAAGTAGTAGCAATAACTTCAGCACTTACGTTATCATCAACAATATCGCAGATAGCTTTGTAGTGGTTAATTACATTTTGTTCGCCAGTAATACCTTCTTTCGCCATTAAGCTAGGGTTGGTGGTTACGCCATCTAAAATGCCAAGATCTTGCGCTTCTTTGATTTGATCAAGATTTGCTGTGTCAATAAAAAATTTCATGTTTATAAATTCTTAAATATTTGAGTTTCTATGATTGAACCCTGAAGAATTTAGTTCCCCCTTCAGGGGATTAAGGGAAAAGAAAAAAAAGGGCAAGCACCTTCTATCGCACCGCTACAACCTTCTACCCTTGCTGTGTTCCCACCCTGGGGGAGTTCAAAGGGAGCTGGTCGTAAAAGACTTGCCCGGCCACAAAGGTAGAAAAAGAAGTTGTTACACAAAATGCATTTTTGTATTTTTTTTCTCTTTTAGGCTATGTAGCTGATTAGTAAATTAATAAAATTAAAATGTGTATTTTTAGAAGTTAGCAGGAAATACAAGATAAATAATTTTTCAAGCATACTATTTAA
>NZ_JBFTRT010000844.1:0-1450 GCF_056399685.1 Pedobacter sp. 01N416 | reverse complement strand
CTGTGTACTGTGTGGTAACTGGTTTTTTCTCTCGAAACCGTGAGTTCAATTTCATCCTGAACGTGGTCAAGGTCTTCTGGTAGAATTAAACCTAAAACCTTTTCATAACTTAAAACCTCATCTGGCGGGCAACCTAGGTTTTTCTTAAATGACCGGGTTGAACGGAGTATGCCCGTTGCTATACTTAATTCCCAAAAACCAAGGCCAAGGTGATCGAACACCACATCCCAATGATCATCGCAAATAATGGATAGATCAATATTTTTCTTATTTGTACTCATAAATAAAGGATAAACTATTTGGGGAAATTACATAAACAATGTAAAAGTATTTTGAGTATTAATAAAAATAAACGTAGTGCTCAGGGGTTTAAATAAAATGGGGAGCAAAAGGTAGGATGGTTTAATGTAGTTGCCTGAGCAGGCAAAAAATAAGTCAAGCTTTAAAACTTGACTTATTTGGGAATTAATTAATGCTGATTGCTGTTTTTTGACTTTTCTATCAGTTCTTTTTGATCGCTCAAATCTTTATAGTAGAAATAACCACCAAACCCTAAGATGAGAATGATATTACTTATTTTGAAACTATGATCTAACCAATAACTAAATGCTGGCACATTACCACTAAAACTCTGTTTAATGTTTGGCCAGGAGTTAAGAATGAAAATAATAACAATCATTAGCAAAACCTTTAGCAAGGTGCTGATGATGATCTTTTGGTGATTTACTTTTTCCATTATTTAAACTCTCTGAAATCCTGACCGTCGGTAATGTTCAACAAGCTTTCATAAATCAAGCTGATTACATTATCAACATCTTCTTTATGTACCATTTCTACGGTAGTATGCATATAGCGTAACGGCAGCGAAATTAATGCTGATGGTACACCACCATTTGAATAGGCAAAAGCATCGGTATCGGTTCCGGTAGAACGCGAAGATGCCTGACGCTGGAAAGGAATATGGTTTTTCTCAGCGGTTTTAATTAATAATTTATTTAAATTGGTTTGAACAGCTGGCGCATACGAAACCACGGGGCCTTTACCGGCTGATAAATCGCCTTGAATGTTTTTGTTAATCATTGGCGTAGTGGTATCGTGTGTTACATCGGTAATAATGGCCACATTGGGTTTGATGCGCTGGGCAATCATCTCGGCACCGCGTAAACCGATTTCTTCCTGTACAGAGTTTACAATATATAAGCCGAAAGGAAGTTTTTTCTTGTTCTCTTTTAATAAACGTGCTACTTCGGCAATCATAAAACCGCCCACACGGTTATCTAAGGCACGGCCAACATAATAGCGATCGTTCAAAACCATAAACTCATCTTCGTAGGTAATTACACAACCTACGTGGATGCCCAATTTTTCTACTTCTTCTTTTGTAGTACAACCACAGTCTAAAAAGATATTTTTTAATTCTGGTGCCTGTTCTTTTTCGCCATGTCGGGTG
>NZ_JBFTRT010000843.1:0-1455 GCF_056399685.1 Pedobacter sp. 01N416 | reverse complement strand
GATCTCGGTTTCTGCTTCCCGCAATTTCTGTTTTAACAGCAGGGATACCTTAATTGTGATCATAATCAGACTCCTTTCTATTTTTTAACAGGTTCAGCTTGATAAAAATATCGCGCCAGTAGGCCTGCCGTTTCTGATCAAAGCGGTGCATCTCGGGCGCATCATCGCTGTGCAGGTAGTGGATATAATCAGCAACCTGATAAATGGCCGCCTGCAGGTCATCTACTTCAATTAGATTCCCTTCGTTGTCTGTGATATATTGTTTCATGGCTCATCGTTTAGGTATAAAGAAGTTCTACCGCCTGTTTAAATTTGCTGTTTCCCGAACGGGCGGCATATTTAACGGTTCGGTCATTGACAAAAAGCGCGGTATAACCGTAAAAAAGCTGGTCAGAAAACACCTTGCTGTTTTTACGCATGGCGTGACCATGCTTTTTTAGCAAGCCTGCACATTCTTCGGACAGGCTGAACCAGTAATCAAAGGGCATAAACCCGTTATGCCAATCCTTTTTATAGGCTTCTTGATTCTTGCGGAAATCAGCGCAGACCTCGGCAAGGTGATCCAGCAGCGCAGGCATTTCATCGGGAAAAAGTTCGAATAAAAGTCTCCCTTTCATCGTATTGGTCAATTCATGTAAAGCTTTCATGATCTAAAAATTAAGCAGAGAGGAAACGAATTCCTCCCAGCTGGTCAAACATTAACTTGCTTTGGCTGCGATCAGCTTAGCCCAATAAAGCGCATTCGCTGAAATATGGCGCTGCCAAGCCCCCTGTGAGCCGCTCCAGCGGAAACCATGGCGTTTTAATTCCTTGCGGATTTCTTCATTAGGTTTACCCTCAAAAATCATTTGAAGCCTTCCTGCCTCTTTGTTCTCCCATATCCGGACGTTGCCAACCTGCATATCAAATTCCGCTCTTGCCTTGATTGCTTCCAGCATTTTAATGCGGCTTTCTACCGTTTTGATCTTTGCATTGTTATTGGTCAAACGGTAAGAGGGAAAGCCAACATAACCGCCGCGGCTGGTATCATTCAGCTGCGCCCAGATTTCAGCGGTTGCTGAGGGCAATAATAAAAAGGCCGCTTTATCCTGTTTCCTCAAACACCTATTGGCAGATTTCATAAAATCCTGCAAGGCTTGCAGCCGAGAGAGTTTCTCCTTTAATTTTGTTAAGGCCTCGGGATCATCGGAAAAAATAGCATCATTCGAGGCAATGGTTTCTGCCTTGTCTGCATAATAAGCCGCCTATTTCTGCTTATCCACAGAACGCCCCATGGTATCATGTATCTTCTCCCTGTATCTGCGGTCACGTTTTTCACTATGGTGACCAATTAAAATCGGTTGTCCCATGGGAATGACCGAAGCCATATCTGTGGCCGAGCTGTAAAGCCGATCGGATTCCTTTTCGTTTTTGGCAGCCTGAACCTTCGCATAATTAATGCGGTTTTCTTTGCGC
>NZ_JBFTRT010000842.1:0-1456 GCF_056399685.1 Pedobacter sp. 01N416 | reverse complement strand
GTCTTTCTGGTTATCGGGGATATCTGTTAAAACGATAAATTCTTCCTTTAAAATATTGTAATCGGTAAAAGATTGTTCCTTATTTAAAAGGCTATCGATCTCATTATCGTTTAAGTTTTTAATGATTTTGTTTTTCTTTTTGATTAAACGGTTGTCAAATTGGTTGTAAGCAAGTTTATCCAACGAAAATAGAATGATAGCCCCCAATACCAGAATAATGGCAATTTTGGTTACTGCATTGTATAAGGAAAACTTAACCTGTAACTTCATTTTATTTAATGGTTCATTGGTTCAATTGCCATTGGTTCATTGGTAGATCGACGCTTAACTTCTGACTTCCCGACTCTCTAGCAATTAATCCTATAGCCAATACTCCTTACGGTTTCAAACCAATCTGTTACACTCACTGCTGCAAGTTTTTTTCGCAGGTTTTTAACATGAACATCAACAAAGTTGGAATCAGAATTAACTTCTAAAATATCACCCCAAACGTGTTCAGTTAAACTCATTCTAGATACCACACGGTTTTTGTTCAACACTAAATAGTTAAATATTTCGAATTCCTTTTTGGTAAGGTTTAGTCTTTCATCACCAAATGAAACAGTCCTGTTCTGGATATTGAGCAAAAAATTATGAATGTTTACCTCATTTTTCTCCAACTTATGTTTTCTACGGGTAATGGCATGCATGCGCGCTAAAAGTTCATTTAGCGAAAATGGTTTTGGTAAATAATCGTCTGCGCCTTCATCAAGCCCCTTAATCCGGTCATCTACAGCACTACGGGCGGTTAAGATAATTACAGCATCATCACGATCTTTCATGGCCTTTAACTGTTTTAAAATTTCAAAACCATCACCATCTGGCAAACCTAAATCGAGTAAAATGAAATCATAATTGTTTACAAATATTTTTTCTTCCGCAGAAGATTTTTTCCAGGCATGCTCTACAATAAATCCTTCTTTGCTCAAGAATTCATCCATTTCAAGCGCCAGGCTTTTTTCATCTTCAACTATGAGTACGTTCATTTTAATTTAGTTAATGTTCTTTAGTCTTTCAGCTTTATGCTTTAGTCTCTAAAACTAAGTTAATATTTTTTAAGATGATCGCACAAGCTTCTTCAATTTCTTCTTTGGTAATAATTAAAGGAGGAGCAATGCGCATAGAATTGCTGCAATGTAAAAACCAGTCTGATAACACACCATCTAAAATGCAGGCATCAATGATTTTTTTATTGATCTCGAAATTTTCAAATTCAACCGCCAACATTAAACCTTTTCCCCTAATTTCTTTAATGGCAGGATGTTGAAGGAGCAGTTTAAACAATTGTCCTTTTTCTTCTACTTCTTCAACAATATGATCATCAACCAAGGTACGTAAGGTAGCCAACCCAGCAGCACAACAAACCGGATGACCACCAAAAGTAGTCATGTGACCCAAAATTGGGGTATGTGATAAT
>NZ_JBFTRT010000841.1:0-1912 GCF_056399685.1 Pedobacter sp. 01N416 | reverse complement strand
TTGCTGCACCATTAAAAGGCTCAACAGTGGTAGGGAAATTATGGGTTTCTGCTTTTAATGAGATTACCGATTCAAAATCGCTTGTAGTATAATAATCCGGCTCATCGGCACGTTTAGGTGCAAATTGTTGCACTTTCGGGCCTTTGATAAAAGCTACGTTATCTTTATAGGCCGAAACAATATCATTAGGATTTTCTTCTGATGTTTTGCGGATCAGCTTAAATAAAGAAGTAGGTTGCTCTACGCCATCGATTACAAATTTACCATTGAAAATTTTATGGCGGCAGTGTTCCGAATTCACTTGAGAGAAACCAAAAACTTCAGAATCGGTTAGCGGTCTTTCTAGTTTTTGCGCTAAAGTATTTAAATACTCAACTTCTTCATCGCTTAAAGAAAGCCCTTCTTGTTTGTTGTAAGCAGCAATATCGGTGATTTCTAAAATAGGTTCAGGTTTGATATTGATGGTATATACCTCCTGATCGAGCTTGTCGTATTTTTGAGAAAGCATCGGGTCGTAATCCGCAAAACTTTCATCAACCTGCTTAAATTCTTCAATCCTGATGATTCCCTGCATGTCCATGTTTTGGGTAATCTCTACTGCGTTGGTACTCCATGGAGTAATCATTGCTGCTCTTGGCCCAACGAAAAAGCCTGTTAGCGCTTTTTCTTGCGAGATTTTGGCACCGCCAAATAACCATTCAAGTTTAGTAATATCAGTGGTAGAAAGCGCTTTGTCTGTTTGTAGAACAAAAATCGCCTGCGATTGACTAAGGAAGAAATGAATCATGCTTTTTTTTTGAAGTTGCAAAAATAGTGTTAAAATTTTAAAAAGCTCATTGTAGCCTACAATATAATTGCGCTTTTATTACTTTTGACCTTAATATAACCCGCAGATCGTCATTTCAGGCGGAGTGGAGAAATCTGTCAAGATAGATCTCTCCACTCCGCGGTGCTTCGGTCGAGATGACGACTTTATTTAGAAGAAATCTTATGGAATTGACGCTGCAAATGTATTTCTTATTAAAATCGAATTTATGTTCAATAAAATCCACCATATTGCCATTATCTGTTCAGATTATGAAAAATCGAAAGATTTTTATGTCAATAAATTAGGTTTTACCATTTTGGCAGAGGTTTACCGGGCTGAAAGGAAATCGTATAAATTAGATCTTGCAGTAAATGGTGTATATCAGATCGAGCTGTTTTCTAACGGGTTGCGCCATGAGGATTAACACGGATGGTGTTTTAATTGCGGCGATGGTAAATCACGAAAAACCTAAAAATATATTGGATATTGGAACGGGAACTGGTGTAATTGCCTTGATGCTGGCCCAGCGATTTCCTGATGCAAGCATACATGCTGTAGAAATTGATGAACAGGCCGCACAAACTGCTGGAAAGAATTTTCAATTATCTGTTTTCAGTGAGCGGTTAACCATTAACCATACATCAATTGAACAATATAACTATGCTCAGCAATTCGATCTGATTGTTTCTAACCCGCCTTTTTTTGTAAATGATTTAAAAAGTGAAGAATTTAGGAAAGGAATAGCCCGGCATGCAGATGAAGACTTTTTTAGCATGCTCATTAAAAAATCGAGCGGGTTATTGGCAGATGAAGGTATGATTTGGTTAATCCTTCCGGTTAAACAAGCTGATGAGGTTATAGGTAATGCTGCACATTATAATTTATCGCTTGCAGAGCGGATCCATATTCATTCTGATCAAAGCAAGCCAACCTTTAGACAAGTGATCTGTTTAAAAAAAGGTAAAGCGGTTTTGAAGGAAAATGATTTTTATATTTATGAATCTTTAAAAGCGCATACAGCAGCTTATAAAGAATTACTGAAGGATTTTTTTCTGGCCTTCTAGCTTATGGTTTTTGGATGGATGGCGGGGTAGGGAACAATGA
>NZ_JBFTRT010000840.1:0-1463 GCF_056399685.1 Pedobacter sp. 01N416 | reverse complement strand
CAGCACCCACATTAAAACCTGCTATTTCTGAATACTCTTCACTTCTGGCGGTTAAGAAAACCATAAATGTATTCTTGAATTCGGGTATTGCACGCATTAAACGGCAAGCCTCAATTCCATCCATTTTAGGCATCATAATATCCAGAATAATCAAATCCGGATGCACCTTTTTCGCAACAGTAATTCCTTCTTGGCCATTGGTAGCTGTGAAAACCTGATAACCCTCTTTTTTAAGGTTATATTCAATAAGCTCCAGAATATCTGGTTCATCATCAACAATTAATATTTTCTGACCTGCGTTGTTCATAGTTAAATATTTGTTACGAAAGTAGTGTCTATGATGCAATATTTAGTTAAGCCTAAGTTAAGAAATTGTTAATTACTTAAATTAGTTTAACATGGATTTTGTTTTAAAGTAACGTTTTAGCTAAAAACGTTTCTAATTCGTCGCCACGCAGGTTTTTAGCAATTATTTTCCCAGAGGGATCAACTAAGTAAGAAGTTGGGATAGCCTGTACCTGGTATTTTTTTACGGTTGCTCCGTTAAAATCTTTTAATTCGGAAACGTGCGCCCAGGTTAATCCATCTGCTTTCACCGCACCTAACCATGCAGCCTTGTCGGTGTCTAACGAAATGCCGATGATATCAAAGTTCTTATTTTTATATTTATTGTAAACCTTAACCACGTTCGGATTTTCCTGACGGCAAGGCTGGCACCATGATGCCCAAAAATCAATCAGTACGTATTTTCCCTTATAGTCTGATAAACTTACAGGTTTGTCGTCAGCTGTATTAATGGTGAATGCCGGAGCAACCTGCCCTACCTGAACTGCTTTTAAAAGTGCCATCTGTTTTACAAAAGTATCAACTGTGGCATTGCCTTTAATTTCTTCTTTCACTTCATCCGCAAATTGTACCAGTTCTGCTTCAAATTCCTGCGGACTCAAAGTATTCATGGCATAGAAACTGGCAAGCGTACCTTTATTGTCTTTAGCAAATTTTATGATCTGCGTATTTAATTGATTGATATACGATTCGTACTGAGGTTTCATTGCTTCTAGCACAGCTGCCCTGTTTTGAGGTTGTGTTGCTACTTTTGCCTCGAAATCGGCCTGTAGTTTTTCTACCTGTTTGGCAAAGTTGTTTCTAATCGTATTTAGTTCTGATAATTTTTCTACCTCATTTGCCCCCGAAATTTTATATGCCATTGTTTTGTCGGCTAAATCAGCTTCTAATTTAATGTCGTCGCCATTTTTTGCAATTAACATAAACTCATGATTACCTACAGATACCCTAAAGAAATCAACCGATGGGGTTTTGCGGATGAATTTAAATTCACCTTTTTCTGATAGATTGGTAGAATCGATTGCAACCATATTGCTATTTTGCATCCCATATAAAAATACTTTCTTCTCCGTGCCTGGGTTTTGAAAAGTTCCGTCAATCGTAAAGCTATCTTTGGG
>NZ_JBFTRT010000839.1:0-1465 GCF_056399685.1 Pedobacter sp. 01N416 | reverse complement strand
GTATTTCATCTATTACCTGTTTAGCTTTAGCTGGCTCTTTATCTGCAATGCGTAATGCGATACGAAGGCGTAAAGAATTGGCAAACTTTTTCCATAAAGCAATATTGCCGCTATAAATMACATCTCCCCCTATAACTTTTCCTGAAGCTGGATCTAAAGCTGCCTGTGCAGTCTTTAAATCGTTAAGAATACCGTAGTAAACGTCCTTTTGTTTATCGTAAACTGGTGTAACAAACTGTTTGATTTTCCCAGCCTGTGCGTACGGTATATCTCCATAAGCATCGGTAAGTAACAAAAACACCCACGATCTCAGTATCAGGGCTACACCTTTATAATTTGGATTGCCCTGTGCATCGCCCAATTCGATAATTTTATTAAAGCCAGCAATACTTTGCGCATAACCGGTAGACCATAACGAAGTAAAACTACTGTTAGAAAAGATATAACGATCTTCTTCGGTATATTGAACTTTAGCCCATTGTTGTGCAAAAAGCAGACTCGAGTTCATGTTATTGGTTACCCCCCAATACGTATCAGCTGTAGTTTTAGTGGTACCAGTAAGTAAATAATCTGGTTGTGGAATTTCCGGAGCATTCGGATTAATATTTACCTCATCAAGCTCTTTATTACAAGATGAAAATGCAATTGCCAGAATAGCCAGTATATATAGTTTTTTATTTTTCATGATGGTAAGATTAAAATTTAACATTCAGGTTTATACCGTAACTGCGTGTGCTTGGATTAGAAAGACTTTCTAAACCCTGACCGTTACCCGTATTAAAAGCTACTTCCGGATCGATATCTACTGTGTTGCGGTGGATAATCCAAAGATTGCGTCCCACAAGCGATACTGAAACGCCCTGTAAACTTAATGGGCGGAGCCATTTTGATGGCAGGTTGTAACTTAATTTAACCTCACGGAGTTTTACATATGAAGCATCGAATATATTTGCTTCATCAATGTTTCTGAACGATTTATAATATTGTTGCGCAGGCAATACTTTTTCATTGCGTTTACCATCGGCAGTTACGCCATCAAAAACAATCCCATCATCATAAACCGTTACACCTGCCGGAGTGGTTCCGTTTACCCTTACGGTGCTATTTTCCTTTTTATTATCCGGATAATAATATGAGATTCCGCCATATTCTGTTGCTCTTCCAGGAAGTGTAGAAGCCAATACTCCTGTATACGTGCCTGTTGCATAGGTACCATTGTAGATAGAACCACCAATACTCGCATCAACCAATACACCTAAACTTATGCCTTTATACGTGAAGGTATTGTACACCCCGCCAATCCAATCTGGTGTATATTTTCCCAGTACCTGTTTGGTTGGGTTTGTTGCTGGCGCACCTGTAGCGTTTACAATGATATTTCCATTGCCATCTCTTAAAAAGGCGGTTCCGAACAATGATCCATAAGGTTGTCCAACGGTAGCAATAACCTGTGCTGAGTTGGTAG
>NZ_JBFTRT010000838.1:0-1466 GCF_056399685.1 Pedobacter sp. 01N416 | reverse complement strand
GTATTGTTGTGTGCGGGAGCTGCCGGTAAACGTTCGGCCCTTCAGCACTCGAGGGTCATGATTCATCAAACCTCGGGTGGGGCAGAAGGAACCGCCATTGATATGGATATCAGGATCAGAGAGGTGTTAAAAGTCCAGTCGGATCTGTACCATATTTTGGCGAAACATAGTAGACAAAGTTATGAGCGGATAAATGAAATTGCCAGTCGCGATTATTGGATGACCGCCATCGAAGCAAAGGAATTTGGAATGATAGATGAGGTGTTAACGCGTGGCGAATAGGGTTTTGTTTGATTTAAAAATGAATTATTAAAATATCTAGCACCAGATCTAGCGCAAGTCTTAGCGCCCCTGGGCAAAGTATGGGCCTGACTTGTGCTTTAAACCATCAATTAAATCTCTACTAAGCACAAGTCATCCAGCTCGCTAGCGTAGAACCTAAGACTTGCGCTAGTAATGGATTAACCACCCCGCCCTTTGGGCACCCCTCCTAAATTAGGAGGGGAGTTTTCCCTCATAGCTGTATAAGTTAAATGGCGAATTAAAATTTGAACGGTTATAGTGTAGCTGCTAAACCGATAGTTTCATTATATCCATAACACTCAACAGCATTACACCAGGCATCGCAGTCTGACAACCAATCATAAATCATTTTATATGCAGCAGTAATTTCGGCAGAAAATTTTAAGGTTGCGCCTTCAAAATCATCTTCTTGAAAGATGTAGGCATTTAATCCAACATATAATAGTTCAGAGAGATGCTCCACATCAAATTGGCCAACAGCTTGTAGGTTATAACCCAGGTTTATGGCATAATGCTGAAAGGTTTCTTCATTGGCCAAAAGTTTTGTTTTGGTAAGCAGGTTGATGATATTGTTTACATCATAAAGGGCGTTGGCAATAGTAATGGGTTTGTGTTTGCCAGAGCGCGGATCAGGCCCGATAGCTGCGCTAAGCATTTCAGTAAGGAATTGATTCACATCCGATAAACCAATCATATCGAAATAGGTTTCAATCAGTTTCCGGAATTCTGTTACAGCTGCTACCTGATCTGGGAGCTGTGTGTTTGGGTTTTTACAATTGTCGTTTAGCATAACATTGATAAAAAGATCCTGAGACGCTGCTAAACGACAATTAACTCTTTACAGAGAAAATATAGATGCGGGACTACCGCTCGTCTCAGGAATATTGTTAAAAATTGAATTGCTTACTTAATTGCTTCCCTTGTTAAGATTAGTAAAATATGTTAATTATCATTTAGCATAGGCAAGATAAATACAATAAATTAATCTACAAAATATTGTTGCTCAAATGGTGCATAAATCAAGGAAGTTTCATACTTGCAGTTCGAGGTTTAGGACTTGCCGTTGGTAGGTTTATACTTGCAGTTAACAGTTCTATCAACGCAGTTAACAACATTATACTTGCAGTTGGTAGTTCTATCAGCGCAGTTAAAAACTTTATAAT
>NZ_JBFTRT010000837.1:0-1470 GCF_056399685.1 Pedobacter sp. 01N416 | reverse complement strand
TTTTAAAGCATCGGTATTTAACAGATCAGAAAATACCATTGGCAGTTCCATTTTGCCATATAAAAAATCGTTTACCTGGATCATCTTGCTTTATTTAGTTATAAGGAATACTCAGAAACAAAAATACTAATTATTTTAGTTTTTTCTTAAAAAATTATCAACATTAAAACTCACAAAAAACTAAAATAATTAGTCAAAAAATCAAATTCAAATATTTTGAAAGCTATTATTACAATTTCATGATCAACAAAAAACCAACTGCAAAAACAAGCCAATAAATTAAACGTTATAATTGTAAAAAACAGGTATATGGCAACTGCTCAGCAAATTAGAAAAGCATATTTAGATTATGTTTTAACAAACAATGAAAAACCAAAATCGGTTTATGTTTTTGTGAAAAAGCTTAAAATTACCGAGGCCGATTTTTATCAGTTTTTCTCTTCTTTTGAAAGCATTGAAAAAATAATCTGGTTCGAACTTACTTTCGAAACCATTAACAAAATTAAAGAGCAGGAAGTTTGGCCCCAATATACAGCCAGAGAAAAAATGCTTTCTTTCTTTTACAGTTACCTCGAAAACCTGAAGAACGAACGCAGTTTTGTGATTTACAGCTTAAAGAATCACCGTGGTAAATTTTCTACTCCCGATGTACTTGCTGGCGTAAAACCTATTTTCGAAAACTTTGCACAAGAAATTATTGAAGAAGGTTTAGATAGTGGTGAGCTTGCCGAGCGCCGCTTTCTAAGTAAAAGATACAAAGATGCCTTATGTATCCAGTTTGCATTTATTGTTAATTTTTGGATCAACGATGATAGTGAAGGTTTCGAAAAAAGCGATGAGGCCATCGAAAAAGGCATTAATGTAACTTTCGATCTTTTTCAGCATTCGCCAATTGATAATTTATTGGAATACGGGAAGTTTTTATCCAGGAATGGGAAGTTTGCAGAAAAGATGAGGTTTTAAATACCAGATGAAGACACAAAAAAGTATTCCAACTACAAAGGTAGAACGTTCGGCAAAATTTGTTAAAACAGGTATTCAGATCGGGGGCAACTACATTAAGCATTATTCAAAAAAACTGTTTAACCCTGAAATGGACCGAGAACAGCTTAACGAGGACAATGCAACCGACATATATAAATCGCTGAGCGAATTAAAGGGCAGTGCCTTAAAAATCGCACAGATGTTGAGTATGGATAAGAATATCCTGCCGAAATCTTACGTCGATAAATTTACCCAATCTCAATACAATGCTCCACCCCTTTCAGGTTCGTTAATTGTTAGAACTTTCACCAAAAATTTCGGTAAAACACCTGAAAATATTTTCGATAGTTTTAACTTAAGCTCCAGTAATGCAGCTTCTATTGGACAGGTGCATCAAGCGATGCTTAATGGTAAAAAACTCGCCATTAAAATTCAATACCCTGGTGTTGGAGACAGTATTTCTTCTGATCTGAAACTGGTAAAACC
>NZ_JBFTRT010000836.1:0-1482 GCF_056399685.1 Pedobacter sp. 01N416 | reverse complement strand
AACCTATACCAGCTGGTATCATTGGTTCTTAGAAACAATAACGATTGATCAAGTTTTTTATCAAAGGTAGTTCTGTAGGCAAAGTTTCCACTTTGTGGCGGGGCAATCTGTTTTATTTCCTTAAAATCAGCAGTATAACTATATTGAACTTCTTTTTGGTCTGGATTGATGATTGGCCAGCCATCTACCCATTTAACCGGCGCGATAAATGTTTCCCTCCCGGTATTATAATGATTGCCTTCATAAGGCCTTACAGCCAGGAAAATGGCATAAGTTTTCCCATCTGGACCATCAACTAATTCTGCATGACCAGTAGAAGTAATCGGGTCTTTACGGTTTGGATCTAAATCGCGCTGCGTCAATATCGGGTTTTTCTCATAAGGAACATAAGGTCCGGTGGCTTGCTTACTTCTTAAAATTACCTGTGAGTGATTAACGGAAGTACCTCCTTCGGCAGCACAGAGATAATACCAATCGCCACGTTTAAAAATGTGCGGTCCTTCAATCCAGACCGGTTTTTTGCTGATGTCTACCCCACCATTTACCAACTGAACTTCTTCACCCACTACTTTTAAACCGACTGGATCAAACTGAAAAGTACGGATGGTTCGGTGCCCAGGATATAGGGGTTTATTATCTGGCGCATCGCTGTTATAAACGATATAGGCTTTGTCCTGATCAAAAAACAGTGACGGGTCAATCCCTCTCACTTGCGGTAACCAAACTGGATCACTCCATGGTCCTTCAGGTTTTTTTGACGTCATTACAAAATTTCCACGCTTATCGATATTGGTACAGGTCATATAAAATGTCCCTTTATAGTAATTGATTGAAGGTGCAAAAAGCCCTCTAGAGGTACGATCACCGAAAAAAGTCATTTGTGACGGGCGATCGATCACATTGCCGATCTGCTTCCAATTTTTTAAATCCTTGCTATGGAACACGGGAACACCTGGAAAGTAGGCGAAGGTTGAATTAACAAGGTAATAATCGCTTCCCACTTTGGTTACACTGGGATCAGGATAAAACCCTGCCATAATCGGGTTTGTAAATTTAATTTGTCCGTACGAATAGCCAGTATAAAGAAGGGCAATCAATAGAAGAATTTTTTTCATAAAATGCACGTTGGTTATGCTCAAAACTAACATCTACTTCCTTACTGGCATGAGCCATTTGTTCAAAAGAAAGCTCCAGATGTTTGTTTTAAAAAAATCGATATGGGTGACAGGGGATTTTATAGCTCACAATGTATCGTCATTGCGAGGCACGAAGATAACCGAACGAAAGTGAGCTCATGAACACCTTTAAAAACAACTGAAAAATGAATAATCTTAATGCACTCGCAAATAGCAATAGTTGTAAGATTGCTTCGTCGTTCCTCCTCGCAATGACGACCTTTCTATTGGGATCTGTAAATGACAGCTTGTTGAAGTACTTTCTTTGTATTAAAAATAGGGGTCTTCGACAGGCTCTCCATAGGAG
>NZ_JBFTRT010000835.1:0-1485 GCF_056399685.1 Pedobacter sp. 01N416 | reverse complement strand
GCACCAACCTTATTGTTGACATAAAGAAATTGTTGCTTTTGTGTTAATAATAAGTAAATTTAATGTAACCAAATATGGAGCGGTTTGAAAAGAGGGAGTTACATATATATTTTGAGGACCATTTTGTTCGTTTGCCTGATGATGAATGCCATCATCTCGAAGGGACAGAATTATTCTTTTGATTTTTATGATGGAACTTTCAACTTTAGTGTAGATTCTTCAGTCGTTTTTCCAATACCAAAAACAGCAACTACATCAGCCGTTTCAAACTTTTACAGCCGCATCTCTTCTGGCCAATACGCACCTCTTATCTCGTCTTTAGAAAAATACCAGAAAAAATATAATTTAAACGATTGGATTTATTATCAACTGATCCGAAAAACAGCCGAACAGATTAGTCCAAAAGCAGATAATTATTTTAGCTATACTTTATACAAATGGTTTTTACTGAGTAAATGCGGCTACGATGCAAGATTAGCTGTAGGCAATGATCAGGTTATCTTTTATGTAAGAAATGAAGAGGATATCAGCGATATTCCGTTTTTTATGATTGACGATAAAAAGTTTATGTGCTTAAATTACCACGATTATGGCAAACTGTTTAAACAGGCCGATGCTTATAAGCCTGTTAAAATTTTAATTCCAGAAGCTAAAAATCCTTTCTCTTATAAGGTTACCCGAATGCCCGATTTTAAACCAGAAAGTTATCAGGAAAAAGATATCGAATTTAGCTATCGTCAAAAAATCCATCATTTTAAGTTAAAAGTTAATGAAGATGTACAAACCATTTTCAAAAACTATCCGGTAGTCGATTTTGAGAGTTATTTTAATATCCCTTTGAGCCGGGAAACCTACAGCTCTCTTATTCCCACCTTGAAAGAAAACCTGAAAGGCATGGATCAGAAAAAAGGTGTCGATTACCTGATGAGATTTACCCGTTATGGTTTTTTATATGAAGATGACGGTGAAAATTTTGGCAAGGAAAAACGTTTCTCGCCCGAACAAACATTATTAAGTACCTACAGCGATTGCGATGACCGGGCCGCACTATTTTTCTACTTGGTAAAGGAAATATATAACCTGCCGATGATCGCCTTGCTATACCCTAAACATTTAACTATCGCTGTTCAGTTTGACAAACCAGTTGGCGAACCGATTACTTATAAGGGCAAAAAGTATTCGTACTGCGAGCCTACACCCCAGGCTCAGAATCTAAAAATCGGACAACTTTCATCAAATTTCAAGAACAGTAAATACGAAGTAGTTTATGCATATGAGCCTAAGAAATAAGCCCTTCATATTAAATTAATGTTAAAAAATCGTTATTTTATCAATAACAGGTTGATTCATTAGCTATTTAAGGTAATTTAGATTTCTCATATTGAGTTAAATCTAAAACCTTGTCTATGTCTGCTATTATCTATACCGTTTTAAAGGAGTTTTTTGTTGAGGTGAACGGTCACGCTATAAAGGCTAGAATTATGT
>NZ_JBFTRT010000834.1:0-1495 GCF_056399685.1 Pedobacter sp. 01N416 | reverse complement strand
CCATTAGTGGTGTACCCTTTGCCGAACGGGCCTGCAATTGCAATTCCATGTACACCAAGTGTATTGTGGATCACACCTACCGAATCGCCATTGTTCTTATTTAATATATTTACCTGATTGCCATGAGAAACAAAAAGATTGTTGTGCTGCTGATCGATGCTCACATAATCCCAACCCCCATCGCTTTGTATTTTATGGACTGCCAATACATGCAGGCTACTTTTTTGTTGGGCATTTGCAGCAATTGACATTGCAAAAAGAACCACAATGCTTAATAATTTCTTTTTCATTTTTTTAGTTTTAATATTCTGAGGATATGGATTTAAAATCTATTACGCTTCAACTGGATCTCCTTCAGGTTTGGCCGATTTGTAGAATCGCCTGATCAAGCTTGGTAAAGCAATGAGCAATAAAGGCATGGCTGCTATAAAACCGCCAATTACGGCTATAGCCAACGGTTGATGCAATTGTGCACCAGCTCCAATACCTAAAGCCAAAGGCATTAAGGCGATAATTGCCCCAAGTGCAGTCATTAATTTTGGTCTTAACCTGGTAGAGATGGCAAAGGTTATGGCATCATCAACACTTTGCTTGGCAAGGGATTCTTTAAACTGTAAAAAGGTAAATATGGCATTCTCGCCGATAATACCCACAATCATAATCAACCCTGTATAACTGCCTACATTGAGTGGTGTATGGGTTAAAAACAAGGCTAAATAACTCCCTGAAATGCCCAGTACCGAGATCAATAAAATGAGAAAGGCAATTTTAAAATCTTTAAATAGAAATAAAATTACGCTAAACACCAACAAACTCGATGCGATAAGAATGGTGAGCAGTTCGGAGAACGATTGTTGCTGTTCTTTATATGCACCACCATATTCGATGTGGTAACCCGAAGGCAGGTTTACATTGGTATTTACAGCTTTCTGAAGATCTTTCATTACACTTCCCAGATCGCGGTTATCGAGCCTTGCGGTAACTACCCCAATGGTTTGCAGGTTTTCCCTAGCCACTTCGGCAATTCCTGCYTTAAGATCAACCCTGGCCATTTGCTGAATGGACACCGCTGTTCCATCAGGCAAGAAAATTTTAAGCTTGTTGATATCGGCCACGCTAAAAGTCCTGCTTCCGGGGTACACCATGCGGATGGGTGAAAGCTGTTGTTTATCGTATAAATCGCCTATTAAAGTCCCCTGCATTGCGGTTTGGAGCTGCGATTGAAAAGATACTGGACTAACACCATATTGTGCCAGCATAGTAAAATTCGGTTGAATATTTACCGTTGGCCCTGAGCGCACAATACCATCAAACACATCTGCTGTACCACTTACGTGCGAAACCAGATCAGCTACCTTTTTAGATAAAGCCTGCAGTTTTTCCTGATCATTGCCAAAAATTTTCACCTCGATGGGTTGTGTGGAACTCATTAGATCGCCTAACATATCACCAATTACCTGCCCGAAATCGATTACCAATGCAGGTTGTGTATTTT
>NZ_JBFTRT010000833.1:0-1525 GCF_056399685.1 Pedobacter sp. 01N416 | reverse complement strand
TTTCCAGCCAGTACTTTTATAAGTAGAAGAAATGATTACTAATTTTTTTACGCGTTTAGGGCTTTGTATGGTCAACTTATAAGCTATAGAGCCACCCATGCTATACCCTGCAACATCGGCGCTGTCTACTTTTAAATATTTCATTACCCCTTCCACATCACTGGCCAGGGTAGCCTGATCTAATTTCCGGTCAGAAAAGGGAGTGTGCCCATGTCCCTGCAATTCGACGGCGATTACTTTTCTGGTTTTCGATAATTCGGGTATTAACTGTCCCCAGTTTGTTTCGATGGTCATAAAAGCACCATGCAGTAAGATGAGCGGTTTACCCTCACCGTATACTTCGTAATAAACTTTAAGGCCATTAACCGGCGCATAACCGCTCTCGGCAGGTTTAAGCTGTTGCGCTTTTGATTGAGCTGCTGCAAAAATGATCATTGCAAAGAATAGTACTGATTTAAGGATATTACCTGTTTGGAATAAATTTTTCATAAAGCTATTTAAATTTAGTTTGAACTATATTAACCATACAAATATGAGATTCATTTGGGGCTTTAACGCGACGTAAAAACGACAACTTCGGTAGCGGATTGCGACATTAATATAAGGAAATAGACTTTGTATGAGCAAACGATTAAATAAAATCTTTTTATGGCTGCGGACTGTCTAAACGATTATTATCTTCGGATAGACTTTAGATTAAATTGCTAAGCCGTAATAACACGCTAAACAGAGGTAAGCGGTTATTAATTTTATAGAATCATGAAAATCCAATGTAAAAATTGTTTACCCAAAGAAGGAATTGAGATCCCAGATTTTACGCAGTCAGAAAAACTCAAACTACACAACTAAAGATAGAATCACCAATTCATTTAGTAAAATATATCGTTGACAATTACGCTTTAGGCCATGGAGATGCTAAATATGTAGTAACACACATCAACAAAGTTTACGGGCATTGTAACCATTGTATTTTTAATAAACTCGATGGAGAGTATACAAACTGTCCGAAATGTGGTGCATTAAACCTGAATTGGAAGATAATTTAAATTTGCTGCAAGGCAGGAATTACCCCAAATGAGTACCAGAGCAATCGGACTGCTTAAATTTCAACAAATTCGTTTGTAAATTCATTCTTTAAAAATACTGATTAAAAGCTTTTTAAAAGAAGGGCTTTTTTAATTAAAACCTGATCTACCGCTTTTAGTAGTTGCGTTTATCGTGTATATTTGAGCATTACCCACAGGAGATTACGCTCAAAAACCACGGAAAATGGAACAAAAAAATCTATCGGAACTAACAGATGAAGAATTGTTGCAAGAAACAAAAAAAAGGAAATCGGCAGCCATAACCAATGCAATATTAATTGGATTTCTGATCGGTGTTGTATTTTTCAGCCTTATGAAAAACAGTTTAGGGTTTTTAACACTCATTCCTTTATTTTTCGCCTATAAGCTGACCAATAACTCGAAATACAACAATCAGGAATTAGAAAACCTTTTAAAAGAAAGAGGTTTGAAATAAGAAA
>NZ_JBFTRT010000832.1:0-1539 GCF_056399685.1 Pedobacter sp. 01N416 | reverse complement strand
TTGTGACGCCCTTTCCTATAGTTTGTTTGTATACCCTTTCATATTTATCACCAACAGCATTATTATCACAGCCTTCAAAGAACTCCAAAATATTAAAATACAGTTCGCCTCTTTGAAGTTGCTTGAGACGATCTTCACTCGAATACTTGATCAATGAAAGTAAAATTTCCTTACTATTAGTGTCCATCTATCTAAGATACAAATTACATTTAATATACTGCTCACCGCCTGCGAACTGAGAAAATGTGTGAGAATCAGTAGCTGCAAAGCAACAGGATTCGATCTATGTTTTAACACAAGCGTAGCGCAGCATTTTCGATTACGCATGGTGAGCTGAAAAGTGGAGCCTGACTAGATTTATCCAGGATAAAGCGAAGCAGATCCTAGATAAAGATAGAGAGAAGGCTCACGAAGGCATCTGCATTGCCAAAATTAAAACCATAACAGAAACTTATTGAATGGGTATTTCTTGTGGCGACCATAAACCACTTTTTCTTATGCCAGGAGACCACAAGGTGTATCCCAAACAGGCAAAAATGACTCCGATCAACCATGATTTTTGAAAAATAGATTTCATTTCCAACAATCCTCTGAGCTATTCCTTATTTTTGCTGGAGGTTATGGCCAAATAGCTTAATTAAGAAATGGATAATAGATTTTCTAACAGCAAACAGGTTGCGGTGGTTTCCACTTTTTCTCATCTTTTGAATACGAATTTTAAGGGAGATATAAATGCAATTTGCTGGCAGAGAGACCTGGTTGGCGACTTTAAGGAAATTGTATCCAAACTTGAACTGAAAGCGGACCTCACTGAAGTTTCTATGGAAGATCTCCATGCGCTTAAGCTATCGGAACAAGGTAGTATGGCAAGGGAAGTTATCTTAAGTGATTTTCAGTTGTTGGCAGACTCCGGAGCATCGCCTTCGCTCAATTTAATCAAAAGTTATCAGCGGGATGAGGAACTCGGTTTCATTTCAACAGATGTATATTCATTCCATGTAGACCGTTCGCCTATCGGTACGGATACTTTTTTATGTACCTATTATGGTGCGGCAAGTGAAATCATCGCTAATCATCAGGCTGAACAAAAAATCCTGGTCCCTGAAATCCGGCAAAAGCTCAAAGAGCTGCATAACGGTCCGGAATCGGAATTTGAAAGCTTTTTGATGGAACATTATTTTGACCTGCATTACCAGGCCAAAGCTGATGCAAGGCCTATTAATTTGGGATTGGGGCATTTATGGAGGTTGGCAGTAGATTATCCTGGTAAACAGGTTTTACCATGCGTGCACCGCGCACCCAACGAAAAAGATGGTGAGTATAGATTGCTTCTGATCTGCTAAAATTAAATTTTCTAATCTAATCCCCTTTATTAGCTGTTAATCAGATAGGTTACATCAGATTAATTATCTGCATGGCAATCTTTCTGTTTAAAAAATACCCCTCGAAAAGTTTCGTAGTTAACATTTCTGCTTACTAATTTAACATTACTGCTCTGTGGTCATGATATGGCATTGTAGTTTTGCATCATAAAAACAT
>NZ_JBFTRT010000831.1:0-1556 GCF_056399685.1 Pedobacter sp. 01N416 | reverse complement strand
CACCGGTAATAGTAAAGTTTGCTAGTATAAAATCTGGTAAGAACAATTTAAGTAAAGAGGCTGCAGGGGAAGTCATATAAAGTGAAATAGTAAAATGCAAAGCTATTTGTTTTTACCGTCCTCCACAACTTTTGGTATTGATCCACATTCTGAGAAAATCGGGAAATTTTATATTGGGCATACCGAAGATATTAACAAAAGACTTCTTCGGCATAATAAAGGCCAGGTAACTTCAACCAGAGGTAAAGGTCCGTGGACTATTGTTTACCAAGAATATTTTCCTAGTCGAGCAGAAGCTGTACAGAGAGAACTTGAAATCAAGTCGAAAAGACCAGTAAATATATCGAAAGGCTAGTTGTCGATGGTGGAACTGATGGACACGTCCCGACCTAAAGTCGCGATGCTTCAAAGGCATAAGGGTTCGATGCCCGCTCCGGGTACGAATGGGAACCTTACACATTTTTGAAGAAGGTTGCTCTTTTTGAAGCAACCCTTTCTTTTTTAATTTCAATACGTTATAGTTAATAACGAAGTGTATGCTGAATTGCTTCTGGAGATGAGCGAACTACAACCACAGCATCGGCCAGGCCCGGAGCGCTTGCCTTTAACTTTATCGTTCCAGTGCTTTTGGTACTTTTGATGACCACCAGCGCCCGCCCTTTCCATGCCCTACGTGAGTTGGAAACATAGGGATCTTCATCTTTCAGGTTCGCATTGTCTACTCCAATAACCTTCCCTGGACCCTCAATCTCAAAATTTACCCTGTTTTCAGAATTTGGCTGCAACACACCGTTTTTATCGGTCAGCTCAACAGTTACAAATACCAAGTCTTGTCCATTTGCACTGATTTCACTGCGATCTGCCGTGAGCTTTATCCTCGCCGTGTTTGCCGAGGTTCTGAGTGTGGCTTTTTTCACTTCTTTACTATCCTGAACACCAACAGCAAGCAATTCTCCAGCAGCGTAGGGAACGGTAAAAACAGCCTTAAACTCTTGAACTATGCTGGTTTCCTGCTCTCCTATCAGTTTTTTATTAAGGTATAAACGAACCACAGGATATTTGGAATAAACCTCAACCTGAAGCTGTTTACCCTCATATCCCGGCCATGTCCAGCTTTCCCAGGTTGGCCATACCGACCACAATGTTTCTTTGATTTCCAATGGTTCCGGGGCTGGTTCACGGACGGCCATATAGAGTTTTTCATTATCGTTATACAACATGCTCCGGTAATGGGAAATGGGTTTCCGCCATCCGGTCAGGTCAATATCGCCGCAGTAAGCGCCATGCCATGGAAAAAAAGTATTCTCCCAATGCTCACCGGGTACCTCACCCGAATAATAATAACGGCCTATGCCCGATTCGCCAAGGTAGTCGAGTGCAGTCCAAACAAAGTCTCCGATGATATAGCTATTGTTATTTACAAGTTTCCAATTGGCAAAAGCATCTCTGGGATAGGATTCTGTTTGAACAATGATCCTGGAAGGTACTCTTTGATGATCTGCTATAGCACTGTGCAACTGATAATTATAACCAGCAACATCATGCTGTACCGTACC
>NZ_JBFTRT010000830.1:0-1560 GCF_056399685.1 Pedobacter sp. 01N416 | reverse complement strand
CAGCTACATATACCGAAATAGAGCCTCCATATAATCCTGCAGAATTTGATTTTAAAGCCTGGCTGGGCAGTCAGAATATTTATCATCAGGCTTTTATAGATCAGAATTATATCGTTAGCAACAAAAATAATATTGGTAATCCCATTATAAAGATGGCTTTAAACTTAAGAGAAAAGCAGGTTGCAAAATACCGAAGCTTGATTAAAAGTGATGAAGCTTTTGCGGTGGCCTCTACCCTTATTTTAGGTTACCGTGCTGATTTAAGCAAAGAAACTTTATCGGCCTATTCCAAAACAGGAACCATTCATGCTTTATCTGTATCAGGAGCACATGTAGCCATTATTTATGTCGTTTTGGATTTTTTGTTCCTCTTTTTGAACAAGAATCGTGCGCTAAGGATTATGAAACTGTTGTTAATCTGCACTTTGATTTGGGGATATGCTTTGTTAACAGGGTTATCACCTTCTGTAGTCCGCTCGGCTGTAATGATCAGCATTTTAATTACGGCTAAAGTTTTATCGAAGCAAACCAACAGTTATAATGTTTTGGCCTTTTCGGCATTTTGTCAGCTGGTCTACAATCCGTTTTTAATTTTAGATGTTGGGTTTCAGCTTTCCTACCTTGCTGTATTCGGACTAATTTATCTTCAACCTAAAATTTATAACCTTCTTTATACTGAACATATTTGGCTAGATAAATTATGGAGTTTCACAGCGATGTCTTTAGCCGCACAAGTGGTCACGTTTCCGTTAAGCATTTATTATTTTCATCAATTCCCACTTTACTTTCTTTTTGCGAATCTTTTTATCACTATCCCATTGGTGTTAATGATGTATTTAGGAATTGTAGTATTAATTCCGCCATTCAGGTTTTTAGTGGCGGTTTTCGAATGGGTAATAAATTTCACAAATGCTGTATTAAAATGGATTGCCAATTTGCCATATGCTAGCTTTTCCTCAATATGGATTAATTTGCCTGAATTTGCATTGTTGAGCCTATCGCTCGGGTTATTTATTTATGCCTTGGCGAAATTAAACAAACGACTTTTGTTCTCTTCTTTAATGTTATTTGTTTGCTATCAACTTTTGATTGTACACGATGATCTAAACGCTTTCCATCAAAGGAAAATTATTTTCTTTTCCCTAAGAAAAAACTATGCGGCTGCTTTTATTAATGGAAAAGAAGCTGTTTTGGTTTCAGATTTAAGTGCTGAAGATAAAAATTATAATTTTTCTATTGTTCCGGTATTAACGCAATTACAGGTAAACAAAATACGTTTTATTAGTTTTAACAAAGATACCGTTTTGGGGCAGTTCGTTTTAAAGAACAACCAAATTGCCTTTTTTAATTATAAGATGCTGTTGATTGATGAAAACCTGGATGATAAAAATATAAACGGAAATGCTACTTTTTCAAGTATCTGGTTAAGTGGAAATACTAAATTTAATTTAGTCAAAATGGACCTTGATATAAAATATAAAACTGCAATAATCGATGCTACTAATAAAGATTATAAAATTCAGATCTTAAAGAAGTGTATGGAGAATAATGATATAGATG
>NZ_JBFTRT010000829.1:0-1566 GCF_056399685.1 Pedobacter sp. 01N416 | reverse complement strand
CCATATTTCTTTACGTGGCGGGGGTATTTTCTTCAACAAAATAAGCGTGGCCCATGCGGGTGGTCAGTTATCGCTGAATGGACATATTATGCAGGAAGCCGCCTCAAATAGCTTTAAAATCAATTCAAAGATCAGCCATGTAAGTGTTAAAGATTTCTTTTATTCGTTTGATAACTTCGGACAGAATACCATTACCAACAAAAATTTAAAAGGGTATTTATCAGCGTTGGCCAACATTTCCGGAAGGATATCGCACACGGGAAAAATTCTTCCGAGATCGATAAATGGAAAAGTGGTATTCAACCTGAACAATGCCGCATTGGTTAATTTCGACCCGATGGTTAAGGTAGGGAAATTTGCTTTTGCCAACAGGAACTTATCAAACGTAGAAATCAAAAATCTTGATGGAACACTTAACGTGCGTGGTGATAAAGTAGAAATAAGTCCGATGCAGATAAATTCCAGCGCGTTAAACTTTAACGTAAAAGGTATTTATGCTTTAGGGAGTGGTACAAATGTAGAGATGGATATTCCGCTGAGAAATCCAAAGGGTGATGAAAACCTAACCAGATCGGAAAAAAGAGAAGCCCGTATGCGCGGCATCGTATTACACCTAAAAGCTGTTGATGACGAAAAAGGTGGAATAAAAATCAGGTGGAATAAGGATCACGAATAAACTAATAATTGAATGAGAGCGTTTTGAATGATTGAATGTGTTTGTATTTCCTTATTAGAAATTTTTGCACTCAATTATTCAATCACATCATTCAAAATTCAATAATTCTGTCATTCAATCATTCAATCATTCAATCATTAGAAATCAAGCGGCCCTAACCTATTCATATTTCTTAAAATCAGATATTGACGGTGCCTGATGTACGGGGTTGCATTTTTGGGTGTCCACCTTCTGGGGTTTGGAAAACAGGAAGCAATTAAAGCAGCCTGTTTCCTGGTCAGTTTTGTACAGGATTTGCCATAATACTCCTGGGCGGCGGCCTCGGCGCCATAAATCCCATCGCCCATTTCGATTACGTTCAGGTAAACTTCCAATATTCTTTCTTTGCTCCAGAACAGTTCGATGAGTAGCGTAAAATAAGCTTCAAAACCTTTTCTTATCCACGACCTCCCAGGCCACAAGAAAACGTTTTTAGCTGTTTGCTGCGAAATGGTACTTCCACCTTTTACCTTTTTCCCTTTGGCATTACTGGCAAAAGCTTTTTCAATGGCTTTCATATCAAAACCGATATGTTTTAAAAAGAGTTGATCTTCGGCAGATACCGCAGCCCTTTTCATATTATCAGACATATCCTCGAATTTCACCCACTTTTTCTCTGTTTTAAAAGACTTACCATCGGCTTTGCGTTCAATGTTCCGTAGCACCATTAAAAGTGTAATGGGCGGATTGATAAAACGCAGGGCGATTACCCAAAACACAGAAACCAGCAGAAAATATAAAAATACTTTCGTAACAATATTGGTGATCTTTTTTAAAAGAGGATGTTTTGCCTTGCTTTTAGCTCTGGTTGTCCGGGTTTTGGCCATGGCGCAAAGGTAATTAAAGGGACG
>NZ_JBFTRT010000828.1:0-1566 GCF_056399685.1 Pedobacter sp. 01N416 | reverse complement strand
TTATAGCATGATGCGGCAAAATCAGCAATTCCATAAAACATTTAAAAAATCTATTTTCTTTACAAAAAATGAAATTTTTCATCTGAAAAACATTTTTTTATTTCATTTTCAATAAAATTGATAAAAATAATACGATTCTTTTACGAGAATTAATAAAATATACTATTTTTGACAAAAAACATAACAAATTAATGAAAAGCTTAAGAACCATCGCATTAAAAGAGGCTCAAAACAGAATTTCACCAGAAGTTAAAGCACCAGCGGCAAAAATTTCTGACTTTTTTGGCGCTAATGTATTTGATAAGAGAAAAATGAGAGATTTCTTATCTAAGGACGTATATGAAAAATTAATATCATCTATCAACCAGGGTGAGTTAATTAATTCTGACGATGCCAACCAAATTGCAACCGCTATGAAAGCGTGGGCAATGAGTGCTGGCGCAACGCATTATACGCACTGGTTCCAGCCATTAACTGGTACAACTGCTGAAAAACATGATTCATTTTTTGAGCCAAGTGGCGATGGAGCTATCGAGAAATTCGCTGGTAGCGCTTTAGTTCAACAAGAGCCAGATGCTTCTAGTTTCCCTAACGGTGGTATACGTAATACTTTCGAAGCTCGTGGTTATACTGCTTGGGATCCTTCTTCTCCAGCTTTTATCATGGAAAGCAAAGCAGGTAAAACACTATGTATCCCTACAGTATTCGTATCTTATACCGGAGAAGCCTTGGATTATAAAGCACCTTTATTAAAAGCATTAGCTGCGCTTGATAAAGCTGCTGTTGATGTTTGCCAATATTTCGATAAAAGCATTACTAAAGTAAATGCTTCTTTAGGTATCGAACAAGAATATTTCTTGGTTGATGAGTCATTGTTCAATGCTCGTCCCGATTTATTATTAACAGGCCGTGCTTTATTCGGACACATGTCTGCTAAAGGCCAACAATTAGAAGATCATTATTTCGGTTCTATCCCTGAGCGCGTATTCAGCTACATGGTAGATTTCGAAAACGAAGCTTTAAAATTAGGTATTCCTTTAAAAACCCGTCACAATGAGGTTGCGCCATCTCAGTTTGAGTGTGCACCGATTTATGAAGAAATTAACCTGGCTATCGATCACAATCAATTATTGATGGATTTGATGGAAAAAGTTGCCCGTCGTCACCATTTCCGTGTATTGTTACACGAAAAACCATACGCAGGCATCAACGGATCAGGTAAACACAACAACTGGTCGTTAATTACCGATACCGGTAAAAACTTATTGGCACCAGGTAAAACACCTAAAAACAACTTAATGTTCCTTGCTTTCTTTGTAAACACAATTAAAGCCGTTAGCGAGCATGCCGATTTATTACGTGCAAGTATTGCATCAGTAAGCAACGATCACCGTTTAGGTGCCAACGAAGCGCCACCTGCAATTATCTCTATCTTCTTAGGTTCTCAATTGAACGATGTATTAGATGAGATTGAGCACTCACGTATCAGCAAAAAAATCAAAGAAGATAACGCACTTTGGTTAGGTATTCCTAAAATCCCTCAGATTTTATTAGACAATACCGACC
>NZ_JBFTRT010000827.1:0-2975 GCF_056399685.1 Pedobacter sp. 01N416 | reverse complement strand
GCCCATGGGCTAATAATTCCTGTACTACGGCAGTTCCTACGAAACCTGTAGCGCCTGTAACAAATACTTTCATTTTGATATAATTTAATGAAGCAAAGTTCAGATTTCGTTTCTGTACTCTTGTAGCCGAAAAGTATTTTCTTGTAGCCGAAATGCGATTTATTGCATATTTTGGCATTTCGGGTAAATAAAATGAAAAGCTTGCAATCATTTGATCTACAAGATTTTACGTATTTTTTATGCTATTTTCTGTGATCCCGCTGGGATTGGCTCAGCCCTGAGCCTTTTACAAATCGAACCCAGGCCGGCGCTTCTGTTCGAATCCCAACAGACATAAAACAAAAAAACCTCACATTTCTGTGAGGTTTTCTGTGATGCTAAGGAAGAAGAAAAGGCTAAACACAAGCAAGATTCTTTAGCCTCATGCGAAAAAAATATGCCAAGCCGTTTTGGTGCGGTAAAAGATGCTTCAAGTTTCGCTTCCAATAATAAAGTAAGTCATGAAGGCATGGTTTTAATTCCAGCTGGCGAATTTGCCATGGGCGCTTCTGATAAAGAGGGCAGGGATGATGAATACCCACAACATCAGGTTAAAGTCTCTTCCTTCTGGATTGATGCTACCGAAGTAACCAATGCCAGTTTTAAAAAGTTTGTTGATGCTACCGGGTATCTTACTACGGCCGAACGTAAACCAGATTGGGAAGAAATGAAAAAACAGCTTCCGGCAGGTACGCCAAAACCGCCAGACAGTGTTTTTGTTGCAGCCTCTTTAGTTTTCTATCAGCCTAAAAGTGTTACCTCTTTAAACGATGCCTCGCAATGGTGGCGTTGGGTTAAAGGCGCCAATTGGAAACATCCTCATGGCCCCAACAGCGATATTAAAGGAAAAGAAAATTTTCCGGTTGTACATGTATCCTGGGATGATGCCATGGCCTATTGTAAATGGTCGGGTAAACGTTTACCAACAGAGGCAGAGTGGGAGTATGCGGCAAGAGGTGCTCTGAAAAATGAAAAATATCCATGGGGGAATGAAGATATAGAAAAGGGTAAGGTAAAAGCCAATACCTGGCAGGGGAGCTTCCCGGTTAAAAACACCAATTGGGATGGTTTTAATGGTTTAGCTGCAGTGAAAAAATTTAAGCCGAACGGTTATGGGCTTTATGATATGGCGGGCAACGTGTGGGAGTGGTGCAGCGATTGGTACCGACCTGATTATTATAGCACGCTTTCAGGGTTGAGCACCAATCCTAAAGGTCCGTCAGATAGCTACGACCCTATGGAGCCGACTATACCTAAAAGAGTGGTAAGGGGTGGTTCTTTTATGTGTAATGCCTCTTATTGTAAAGGTTACCGGGTAACTTCGAGAATGAAAACTTCTGTTGATACGGGCTTAGAGCATACCGGTTTTAGGTGTGTGAGCACCAACTAAAGCCCTTTTCTGTTAAAGTTAAAATTACGCAAACGTTTGACCCTTATTTTATTAAATATTATTGTTTAGTTTGGTCCAAACAAATTAAACCGAACCAAAACTTTATGCAACAAACAACAAAATCAGGTCAAACGCAAGGGCCAAAACCACTTATTATCATTTGTGCCCTATTCTTTATTTTTGGCTTTGTAACCTGGGCAAACGGAACATTAATTCCTTTCTTTAAATTATCTTTCGGATTATCAAACTTACAGGCGTTCTTCGTAACCTTTGCATCGTACATGGCTTACTTCTTTTTAGCGCTGCCATCATCGTGGATACTTAAAAAAGTGGGTTTTAAAAATGGGCCCAATAGAAAGTGCTGCAAAACGGATCAGTTTTGCGGGTATTTGTAATAAATTTGCCGGAATGATTGTGCCTTTAATTATGGGCAGTCTGTTTTTGAAAAATGCTACTGAAGTGGAGAAACAGATCAAAGCGGCTACCGGCGCTGTTCACGAGCAGTTATTAAACGATGTTTTAGGCCGTGTAAATATGCCTTACATTGTTTTAGCTATCGTTTTCTGCCTTTTTGCAGTTTTTATTAAATTCACCAACCTTCCAGAAGTTGAAGTGGAAGAAGATGTGATCGACGAAAGCAAAGGAGAGGTGGTAAAACATACAAGTATTTTTCAGTTCCCACACTTGTTCCTGGGTGCACTTTGTATTTTTGTATATGTAGGCGCAGAGGTTATGGCTGGCGATATTATCGGTATTTATGGCCGCGAGCTAGGCATTAGTCCAGAGATTAGCGGTAAACTAACTTCTATTACGCTTTTTAGTATGTTAATCGGTTATATTATTGGTATCGTTACCATTCCAAAATATATATCTCAGCAAAAAGCCCTTAGAATCTGTGCTATTTTAGGCATCATATTTACTGTTTTATCTTTTGCTATTTCCAGTTGGTTTGCCGTAATTTTTGTAGCCTTATTGGGTTTAGCCAATTCGTTAATGTGGCCGGCAATTTTCCCGCTGGGCATTAGCCACTTGGGTAAATTTACCAAAATCGGTTCGGCGATAATGATTATGGGTATTGCAGGTGGTGCTTTAATGCCATTATTATATGCTTTCTTAAATGAAAAATTACATGTTAACTTTCAACTGGCTTATCTTTTAACTGTATTACCTTGTTACTTGTACATTCTGTATTTTGCTATAAAAGGCCATAAAGCAGGATTGAATCTGAAATAACCAAAACCAAATAAATTTTATGATTAAGCCCGGTCTTTAATTAGATTGGGCTTTCTTTTGTCCTTAATTTTCAGTTATTTTGGCGAATTATAAAGAGGATGTATCATTTGTTATAATTTATTCCATTCGAATTTTGTCACGTTGAGCTTGTCGAAACGCTGAGAGGCATTTAAACAGGTCCTTCGACAGGCTCTCCGTAGGAGTCCTTTGGACAGGTTGACAAATGTTTATTTATGATTCCGTCTCAAATCACAATACTCATATCTCAATAATGTATTATGCTATTTTTCTAGAACGTGTTGGTGTTCTAAAT
>NZ_JBFTRT010000826.1:0-1577 GCF_056399685.1 Pedobacter sp. 01N416 | reverse complement strand
GCGGGGTAGTTGCTGCGTAAGCGATAAAACCATTTGCATCGCCGCGATCTACATAAATGTTTTTGATTGATTCCATTGCCTGTTTGGCTTCATCGGCAGTAGGGTAATCGCGGATTACTTTTTTAAACGATTCTAAAGCGGCATCGTCCTGATCCTGATTGTATTGAACCAAACCGATGGTTACCAGCGCTTTTGCCACATAACTGCTGCGTGGATATTTAGCTACCAGGGCTACAAGGTCTGATTTAGATTTATCAAAATCGCCTTTGTTGAAATACGTATAAGCGGTTTCGAAACCAGCATCATCAGCGTAATTAGAATTTGGAAAAGTATTCAACAGGCTCTGCATGGTAGCAATTTTTGCATCATACTGCGTTTCCAATCCCTGGATCATTCCTTTCTGGAAAGTGGCGTAATCTTCTGAAGTGGTTTTGCGGCTGATGATCTTGTTGTAATTTGCCATTGCATCACCATAGTTTTTGTTTACGAAATATGAATCGGCTAAACGGATGGTGGCATCATCAATCGTTTTTTGGTCTTTATCACTACCCGCGAGGAATTTTTCGAAATAAGTAGCTGCTTTGCTGTATTTCTCATCTTCGAAAGCTGCATAGGCCAAGGCGTAGTTCGCAAAATTGTAAACACCGGTTTTATCGGCATCTGGCATTTTTAAGAATTTTTCGAAAGTAGTAACTGCTTCACCGAACTTACGCAGCTCGTACATCGATTCAGCTTTCCAGTAGGTGTTTAGCGCATTGATCTCATTGTCTTCAGGAAACTTTTCAGAACGTAAAAACATCGATAATGCATTAGGGAATGCTCTTTCGTTATAAAATTCTAACCCACGGAAATAGGTTACTTTTTGGTAAGCTTCTTTAGCTTCAAGGTTTTTATCTGGAATAGGCTCCAGAATATCTACAGCCGCCTGATAGTTTTTGGTGGTTAATAAAACTTCGCCCAATAAAGTTTTGGCTTCGTTTATTTTACGCGATTTCGGGAAAGTTTTTAAAAACCCCTGAGTGGCCTCTAGCGCCTGCTGATGGAATTCTAGTTCGTAACTTAATTTGGCATAATTTAACCATGCTTCTTCCTGTATACCCTTGTCAAAACTTAAACGCGATGCCCTGAAAAAAGCACTCTGCGCTTTTGGTTTATCGCCCAATTGAATAAAGGCTTTACCCAAAGTATGCATACCATTTTGAAGGTAAACATCATCGGTATTTAGTTTTTCTAAAACAGCAACAGACTCTTTATATTTCTTATTCTGGAACAAAGAGTACCCGTATTGGTAAATGAAGAGGTTGTTTTTAGTTTCACTTTTATCTTTTGCATAATATTCGGCGAAATACTTTTCAGCATTTTTGAATTCAGATTTCGCAAAGTACGATGCTGCGACCAAACTCAACATTTCTGGCTCGAACTGTTGTTTGGTTTTTTGAATAGCTGCTAAAGCATAGCTGATTACATCATCATAACGCTCATCAAGGTAATACATCGAAGTGATGTAGTATGGATAACTCGCCTCATAAGTAGGAGAGCCCTTTAACTTTTCGAAGTTGGCCAATGCCGTTTTATAC
>NZ_JBFTRT010000825.1:0-1581 GCF_056399685.1 Pedobacter sp. 01N416 | reverse complement strand
GGGCAGTACCGATCCAAATGTTGATCTTTCAAAAGAAAAAGACCAGATTATTTTCTTAAAAACCATTGCTGATGATTTTTTTAGCGATGATAATTTTCTCGAACCTGCAGTAATGCCTGAGGATAAAGCCGATAATTATACACCTGACAAAGCCCTTTATGAGGAATTAAAAAAATCGGGATTAAATGGCTTTAAGTATCGTTTAGGAAAAGAGAACAACATTTACATTGCCTGGAGCGAGAAAGAGCAGAAAGTGAAGATTTATTATAACTGCTGTTAATAGATATAAATCAACGCCAGGAATTTAGAAATGAAAAGATCTGAATTTATTGCAAACCGATTAAGAGAAGTTTTATTAAATGGTTATTGGATTGTCCACACCAACTACCAGGCGGCCTGTTGGAAATTAAAGATCAGTATAGTTTTGACTGCCGCCAATGCAATCAGAAGAAGATTGGAAAAAGCTGTTGAAGAGTTTTTGGCTAATTCGGCAGCTTTCGCCGGTGAAGTAGCACAAATGCCAGATGAAAAATTAGATCAGGTATTTGTAAATGAAAGGTATGGCACCTATCTGCGTAAGCTAGAAGGTGTAATTGAGCACAGTTACTACCATTTTGGGCAGATTGTTCTGATCAAAAAAATGATTTAGCAGTAACAAAATAAATGTTGCTACTGATGGTGAAGCGTATCAATCTAAAATGCCCTCATTAAACGCATAACTTTTACTTCTTCCCCCCCCCGCCTCTTCTTTTTTAAAGATATTATTCTCCGCAAATCATGTGCTTATATTCTTTTTTAAATAAAAAAATTTTATTTTTATTTGCGATAACTAAATAATAGTTGTATTTTCAGGCACTTAACCAAACGCACTATTTTATTAACGCTCCTTCAACACCTACATGCTCAAACAACTCTTCTCGGCTCTCATTTTTTCATTACTATTTTTTCCGGCACTGGCGCAAAATGCTAGTATAAAAGGCGTTGTGATTGATACCGTTGAAAAAATAAAATTACAGAACAGTTCTATCCTGCTAATAAGAAGTAAAGATTCCATTTTAGTTAAAGATGCACGGACCAAGGTTAACGGTGAATTCGAGTTTTCGAATTTAAAAAAAGGAAATTATACCCTGGTGGTCACTTTTCCGAGGATGGCCGATTATATTAGAGACATCCAATTGTCTGATTCATCAAAATTTAACCTGGGTAATATCGCGATGGATAGCAAAGCCACGCTTTTAAACGAAGTGGTAATTAAAGCCCAAAAGCAGGCCATTAGCATGAAGGGCGATACCATAACCTACCAGGCAGATAGTTTTGCGGTAAAACCACATGCTAATTTACAGGATTTATTAAGACGCTTACCTGGAATTGAGGTTGATAAAGATGGCGCCATAAAAGCTGGTGGAAAAGATGTAAATACACTTTTGGTTGATGGCGAAGAATTTTTTGGCGACGATCCACTTCTGGCCCAGAAATACCTGAAAGCCAATGCCGTTAGTGAAGTGCAGGTTTATGACAAAAAAACCAAAGAGGAAGAATTATCTGGTATAAAAGAAGGTGATGCCAAAGAGAAGGTAATGA
>NZ_JBFTRT010000824.1:0-2169 GCF_056399685.1 Pedobacter sp. 01N416 | reverse complement strand
GGAATACACATTCTACCATCACGAATGGTTAAACTACCATCGGCAACCCAGTTATTGGCAATCGCCTGCTTGTAGATCGAATCCATTCGCTTACGCACATCTTGTTCAGCTTTCGAAATGGCAGAGGTAATCTCCTGCAATTCTTTTGATGCATTGGGTTTGATCTTTCCTTTGGCATCTATAACGCTTTCTATTTTACGAAGGATCGTTTTTTCGATCGGCAGATGCTCAAATAAAGCTTCTAATGTAGGATATACTTCTGCACGTTCTTCGAAAAAACGGAGTACCGAGAAAACAGTATGCAACGAAGTATATACCTGAAACCACTCATCTTCCAATAGATAAGTGCCTTCAACCCTGATTTTTTCAACCAGCGACTTAATATCAAAAAAGGTATTAATCTGTAGTGGTTCCTGATTTTGCAGAATACTTTTAAACTCGTTTGTTTGACGTAGAAACTTATCAATCTGATCAAAACGGTTCATCACCTGCATCTTCTCTACCATTGTTTGCCCCATCGGACTTAAACAATGTTTGCTAATCAGTTGCCTGATCTCAACAAAACCTAAACGTTCTAAACAGTTTTCGGGATATAACATACTATTGTACAATAGCTGGACTTGGAACTACTTCCGATACGCCAGCTTTTTTTATATTAATTAATGAATCGGCCTGTTTTTTCTTCTTTGCAATTTCAGCAACTGCTTTAACCTTCGATAAAGAATCTGGTTTCATTTTTTTTCTGATCGCAAGAGAATCGGCCTTAAATTTCTTTGCTATCACTAAAGAGTCGGCTTTAAATGCTTTTTTCTTTATTATCAGATCAGCTAATGCCGTTCCCTTTTTTTGCTTGGCTAACAATTTTTGTATGTTTTTATACATCGCCTCTAACGCTACAGGGTTGGTATTATACCATATTAAACTCTTGTTATATTCGGCAGAATCTGTACCAAATTTTTTGTAAATCCCTTTATAATAAGCTGCTGCCACCTTCTTTGCTGAATCTACTACATAAATGCTTGAAAGGTAGCCATCAACAATGTGCATATCGTATAAAATCTTTTCCATTTTATCAGGTTTAATAATGCCATCAGGTATACCAGGTTTGCAACCAAACCATAATATAGCTGTCATTAAAACCCATATTAATCTCTTCATGCTTAATTTAAATATTATTTTTTGCCCAAATTGCGGCAAGGTTATTAATTTTACCGGTTTACATTGCAGATGAAGACACTAAATTCGGACTTGGTTTTGATGAAGTAATCGAATTGCTACGTGCCGAAGACTTAGCCGAATTGAAAAATATCCGTATTGTGGGTTTAATGGGCATTGCCACCAATACCAAGAACGAAAAACAGATTACGACCGAATTTCACGAACTAAAAGTATTTTTTGATGGCATTAAAGTGAGTTTTTTCCGCAAAGACAATGCTTTTAAAGAAATATCGACCGGAATGAGTGCAGATTATAAAATTGCAATTGAAGAAGGAAGTACAATGGTGCGCATTGGCAGCAGTATTTTCGGAAAAAGGGTAATCAAACATTTCAAAAACGATATTACGACCAATTAATATGGATTTTAACATCAGATTTGCGACTGCAGAAGATTGTCCAAGAATATTGGAATTAATTAATGAGCTCGCCATTTATGAGCGTGCCCCTGAAGAAGTAACGGTTACTTTAGATCACTTTATCGATGCTGGTTTTGGCAAAAACCCGGTATGGAAAGCTTACGTAGCCGAAGTAAATAATATAATTGTGGGCTTCGCATTATACTATACACGTTACTCTACATGGAAAGGATGCAGGTTATATCTCGAAGATTTTATCGTAACAGAAGAATTTAGAGGAAAAGGCCTGGGTAAAGTATTATTCGAAAAAGTGATAGAAGAGGCTAAAAACGGTAATTATAGCGGCATGGTTTGGCAAGTATTAGACTGGAACGAGCCGGCAATAAACTTCTACAATAAATATAAAGCACATTTAGAAAGTGGCTGGTTAAACGCAGCTTTCTCTAAAGAACAAATCAAGGCATTTTAATATGGATATTTTTAAGTTTGGTGGTGCCTCGGTAAAAGATGCAGATGGAGTGAAAAATCTGGCCAATATTGTCCGCGATTACAAAAAAGGGAATCTACTGATTGTGATTTCGGCGATGGGTAAGAT
>NZ_JBFTRT010000823.1:0-1605 GCF_056399685.1 Pedobacter sp. 01N416 | reverse complement strand
CCTGGAGATACCGCAGGCCAAAACGATTAGCAAATCATTTTCAACTATAGATAGCAGTGGTAATGAAGTATATATGCTAATGAAGTTGCAGTGTGTAATGAAAGATTCTTGGTCGATCAATAATTTTCCATTCGACCATCAATTGTTGAAGCTTTCTGTAGAGAATTCACAATTTGACTCAGCAAGCTTGGTATTTGTTCCTGATACTTTAGGTAAACAGTTTGATCCCCGGTTTACCCTACGCGGGTGGAATATCGACAGTTTAAAAACTTCTGCAGCCAATAAAATTTATGAAACGGCTTTTGGCGATCCAAGTATAAAAGTGCCAAGAACAGAATATAGTAGTTATAAGGTGAGGATCGGGATTAGTAGAGATGCTTTTGGCCTGTTCTGGAAGATGTTTTTAGGCATGTATATTGCTTTTTTCATTGCGTATATGTGCTTTTATATCCATGCCGATAGCATCGACTCGCGCTTTGGCTTAAGTGTAGGCTCTCTTTTTGCTGTAATCGGTAATAAATACATTATTGATGGTTCACTTCCCGAATCGACTACTTTTACCCTGGTAGATACGCTGCACGGAATTACGTTGGTGTTTATTTTAATCGTTATCATATTAACAGCCTTTTCTTTAAAAATGATCAAAAGAGGAGATGAGAAAAAAGCCGAAAGGTTTGACCGGTTTTACTCCATCTCGCTTTTAACTGTTTACCTTCTTTTAAATATTTTCTTTATTGTAAAGGCAATAAATGCTTAGATCATTTAAAATAACTCACTTGTACCCAAATGGGCGTTTACAATGCGGGTAATTTGCTGGCCAAGTTCTTTTGCATTGCCAATTCCCACGCTTTTAAGTGCTGCCAGTTGATCGGTAGTTCTGGGCATTTTTTCTGCAATGGAAAGTAGTGCTAAGTCTGAAAGTACCGCATAATCTTGGGTACCCCGTTGCAGCGCGATTGTTTTGCGCCATTCGACCAGATTTTTATAAACCTGTGGATTGGAAACCTCTTTTGGCTTGATGCTCGATTTAACTGGTTTTTTCTCTGGCTGTTTATTGCCCGCGGCGTGCAAAGTATGGATATAATCTTTAATTGAAAATGGATTCCACGAAATTTTAAATAAAGCCAGTTTTATCTGGAGTGCATCTTTACAGTCGTTTAATAGCGTAAGGAGTTTGTCAGAGTGGGTATCATTATAAAAGTTGATGGCCACAATTCTTGCCATTAAGGTAATGAGCTGTTCCAGTTTTGGAACGAAATAATCAGATGCCTTCTGCAAACGTTCCATAAAAGCACTTTCATTTGCGGGATTTTCATCGGTGCTTATTTTCGAAAATTCTTTTGCGATAAAATTCCTGGCCACTTTAAAGATTTCGTGCTGAAGGATCTGGCTGCCTTGTTCGTAAATTGATAAAAAGGCATTTTTCTCGTCTTTGTCGATCAGTTTGGAACGCCCGAGTTTCTCCCAGTCTTTGGCTACCAGAGAGAAATCCAGAAGCTCGTGGATCAATCCCCAAGCGTAACGCTGCGTATAACGTGCCAGCAGCTCTGGCGTAGGTTTATCCTGGTGACTTGCTTTTGTGAAACTGATTACCTTGGCATCGGT
>NZ_JBFTRT010000822.1:0-1607 GCF_056399685.1 Pedobacter sp. 01N416 | reverse complement strand
CATCAGCCAGTCGTTCAACGCTGTCTTTGCGCAGGATGAACGAAAAATTACCGGGAATTTAATAGACACCGAAAACATGCCAATTATTGGTGCTTCGGTTTCGGTAAAGGGCACCAACAAAGTAACGGTTACCGGAGATAAAGGTGCTTTTAGCATCTCTGCCAAAAACGGCGACAAACTCGTATTTACTTTTATGGGCTACGAAGCCAAAGAAATCACTATTGGCACCGCATCGAGCTATAAAGTAACCATAAAAGAAGCGAATACCTCACTTACAGATGTAGTTGTGGTAGGATATGGAAAAGGGTCTCGCAAGGGCTTATCAAGTGCCATTACTTCAGTAAAACCTGAGGAATTAAATAAAGGAGCTATTGCAGATGTTGGGCAGCTGCTACAGGGTAAAGTTCCGGGGCTGAATATTAGTGCCAGTGGCGACCCCAACAAACCTGCGGCCGTAATCTTACGCGGTGCATCTACCGTTAATAGTCCAGGAGCACCTTTTTATGTTATAGATGGTATCCCTGGAGCCGATATTGCGGCGATAGCACCAGCCGATATTGCATCAATTGATGTATTAAAAGATGCCGCAGCAACTGCTATTTATGGTAACCGTGCAGCTAGTGGCGTAATTATAGTAACAACAAAACGTGGTAAATCGGGCATGCCGCAGTTAAGCTATAGCGGCTATATAGCTGCCGAAAAAGTAAGTAATCAGCTTGATTTAATGGATGCTGATCAATTAAGGGCTTACCTTACAGCTAACAAGGTTGCATTTTCGCCAAATGATGATAAAGGCGAAAATGTAAATTGGATGAAAGCCATTGAGCGTTCTACAGCATATTCGCAGAACCATAACCTTTCATTTAGCGGTGGTACCGATCACAGTAACTATAGCGCCAGCTTAAACTACTTTAACAAGGAGGGTATTTTAAATAAAAGTTCATTAAATCGTATTATTGGTCGATTAAACATAGATCAGTACGCATTCAATGATAAAGTAAAATTCAGTTTAAACCTATCCAATTCGAGTAGCAAGTCTATTAACGAGCCATTACAGAACATTGTATTGTTACAGGCTGCAAAGCGCTTACCTGTTTCGCCAATTTATAATGCAGATGGAAGTTATTTCGAAAACCTGAACAATACAGGTTATTTTAATCCGGTAGCCATTGCCGATAATGCACAGGACGAAACAAAATATAACGTTTTAATTGGCGGTTTTAATACGGAAGTAAAATTGCCGTTTGGCTTTACCTATAACATTAATTTATCTTACCAGAAAACTACCGCTGCCCATGGTGAATTTTACAGCAGTTATTTTGGAAAATACCCAACATCGAACTTTTACAATAACCCCGACCCAGGCATTGGCATAGCACATACCCTGATTGGAGGTGTGTTTGGCACTAACGGCTCGGCTCTAAGAAGCAATTTTGAAAACACCAATAAAATATTAGAAACATTCTTAACCTGGGATAAGAAAATCGGCGACCATACCTTAAATGCCGTACTGGGTTACAGTTATCAGGATAATATCGTAGGTGATGGCTTTCAAACTTCAAGCACCAATTTCCCAACAGATTTCGTTGGCTTTCAAAACCTTACCC
>NZ_JBFTRT010000821.1:0-1614 GCF_056399685.1 Pedobacter sp. 01N416 | reverse complement strand
CCGCTCCAGTTACCAAAAGATCGGCCTTGAGTTTTGGTATTTTGCCTTACTCAGATTTGGGTTATTCTTACAGAAACACGACCAAAGTTGATACAACCACTTTAGACCAGCTTTATGAAGGCGAAGGCGGCTTATCAAAGGCTTATTTAGGTTATGGCTATCGTTTTGGCGATCATTTAAGAATTGGGGGTAACTTAGAATATATTTTTGGTAACCTTCAAACTACCCGCGCTACCGAATTTCAATCAGCAGGGTCTTACAATGCCAAACTTCAAAATAAAAACAGTGTTGGCGGTATAAATTACTCTTATGGCATACAGTACGATTTTAATATTGGTAAAAAGACGATTATGACCCTGGGTTATTCTGGAAGCACCTCTGGAAAAATAAATTCAACACAAACTTCTTTTGCTACGTTCTACACAAGAGATCAAAGTGGTAATGAAAACCCTGCAGCCGATACGTTAAATATCGCGAATAACGGAAAATCTAACCTTACCTTGCCATTAACGCACAATTTTGGGATCTCTATCCAGCAAAATGATAAGTGGATGATTGGTGCCGATTTTAGAATGAGTAAATGGTCTGCAACAAGTATCAATAATGTAAACCAAGGTTTGCAAGATAGCTGGGGTGCTTCTTTGGGTGGCCAGTGGACGCCAGATGCATTTTCTTACAACAGTTACATGAAACGTGTAGATTACCGCCTTGGTGTTAATTACGATAAAACTTATATCAAAATCGGTAATCAGGATATCAAACAAATGGGTGCATCGTTAGGTTTTGGCTTCCCGTTGCCTACTGCTAACGGTGGTTCAGCATTTTATAAAATCAACTTTACAACCGAGTTCGGACAAAGGGGAACATTAAGCGATAATCTTGTTAAAGAGAAGTTTATTAATTTCCACTTAGGCTTTACCTTGAACGATACCTGGTTCCGTAAGTACCGTGTAGACTAATGAATTTAAGGACATTTTTATGTGGTCTGTTTCTGGTGTTGCCTTTTTTTCTGGCTTCCTGTGGAGACGACGATCTAAAAAATGCCAATTCAGTCTCAGCAAATAAAGTAATCCTGTCCAGGGATCGGACCATTGGTGTCGATATCACTTACAGCGATTCTGCCAGAATTAAGGCTAAAGGATATGCCCCAATAATGGATAAGGTTACGCCTTCGAACGGAAGCACTTATCAGGAAATGATTAAGGGTGTAAATATCGATTTTTATAACCCTAACGGAACCATTGATGGAAACCTGGTTTGCGATTACGCCATTAGGAAAGACAATGAGCTTAAAACCGAATTTAGGAAAAATGTAGTCGTAAAAAACAGTAAGGGCGATACTTTCTCTTCGCAGGAACTGATCTGGGATGAGTCGAAAAAGATTTTTTATTCCAATCAAAGGGTATATGTGAAAGGAGTAGATGGAAGCATAGGTGAAGGCATCAACTTTAAAGCTCCGCAGGATTTTAGTACCTATGAAATGGATAGTGGAAACGGTGAACTGAATATGAAGGAAGGTGTAGCGCCTTAGTCGCAATGTATAAATGATGGAATGAGTGAATTATTGAATGTTTAAATGGATTTATTCAAATCATCTTTCAATAACTCCATCAT
>NZ_JBFTRT010000820.1:0-1619 GCF_056399685.1 Pedobacter sp. 01N416 | reverse complement strand
GTACTTCTATGTACTCATGGGCTGGTCTTTGGGTGAAAAAGCTGTARACCGAGATCATCAGATCACCCTTTCCCATAAACCAGGTGGTGCACTCTTTTCCATTTTCGTCAATGAAAAAGGCACGTAAAAATCCACTTCGTATAAAGTACAGTCTCCGGGCAGTCTCGCCGGGTCTGAGTAATAGGTATTTGCGTTTAAAATTCTCGGTGATTGCCTCCCGGTTTACCCTGTCCTGCAAAGGAGCGGGAAGGGGTACAATGAAGCTCAAGGTTTCCAGTAAATCCTCTTCTTCGATAGTTTTTTTTTGCATGACTTGTCGATTGTGTCACAAATCAACTTTTCAGCGCGTTTACCTGGCTATTAGTGTCCTGTCGGAAGGATGTATTTTATAAACGCCATTTATCTGTATTTGTTACGTGCACCTTGCTAAAATTCTGCTTTCGCCGATAGCTGGTTGGTTGCTGCTCAAATAGTTAACTTAAAATGTATTGCTAGGAATTTGGAAAAACGATCTGAAAAACTTTATGCATAGATTTCCCTACAGATCGAATAGACAGCGGCTATCGCAAATCCGGTGGAGAAACTAAGTTCAAATCCACAATGCCTAAAGGTTGGAACCAGTGGGTATGGAGGGGTACCTGGAATACCATACGTGGGTGATCCGGGAGTCATCCTGCTAGGAAAATGATTTTCATCCCGGACAATTTGTGATATCTTTGGTCCAGAGATGAAACGCGAGCATATACGGGAAACCTTCGGAAATATTGATATTTATTTATTCGACCAGTTACTAAAAGGTACTTATGATGGGTGCAAGACTGTTTTGGATGCTGGATGTGGAACAGGAAGGAACCTGCTTTACTTTTTAAGAAGTGGTGTGGAGGTTTATGGGGTAGATCAAAATCCTGAAGCGATAGCACAGCTTAAAAATCTGGCCAGTGCCTTTCCCCATATCAATCCCGAAGAAAACTTCAGCATAGCGCCTGTAGAACAATTACCATTTGAAAGTGAGTGTTTTGATCTGGTCCTTAGTTCTGCTGTACTCCACTTTGCAGAAAACCAGGAACATTTTGAAGCGATGTTAAGCGCTATGTGGCGCGTACTTAAACCCGGTGGATATTTCTTCTGTCGCCTGGCCTCAGAAATCGGTATTGAATCGCTGGTCCGTTTTATCGGAAATGGGAGGTATATTCTTCCGGACGGATCAGAGCGATTCTTGGTTAATCAGGAAATGCTGGTCAGGCTTACTAAAAAAATTGGGGGTCGACTTCACGAACCCATCAAGACGACCAATGTACAGAACATGAGGGCCATGACAACCTGGTGCGTGCGGAAATAACATTCGGTTTTGAAAGTTTTTAGCATAGAATATCCTTCAGATGTATGTGGGCATTTTGGCAAAAAAGGTCGTCCATTCCGCATTTAAACTATCACCCCATTTCGGCTTAAAGTGGTTCTTCAATCAATCTTCCTGTAATTAGTAGCCCAGGTCCAATTGGATTTATTGTCGTTGGGCTGCTTATCTTTGGGAGGTGCATAATAAGCGTTAAAACAATATCATGGAAAAATATTATTATCAGGTTTACTTAGATGTGGTATTACGTAACGAAGAACATATG
>NZ_JBFTRT010000819.1:0-2386 GCF_056399685.1 Pedobacter sp. 01N416 | reverse complement strand
CGAGAGAGCTAATGGGCGAGTTATTACGCTGGGAAGATTTGGCACGCACCAAAACATTGGTTGCAAGAACAGCTGCCTTTAACGATGAAGCAAAACCATCAGAAAGCAAACATTACCTGCGCCCGATTCCTCAAAGTTTCTTAGATGTGATTAAGAACGGGGGGGCAGCATTAACACCTGAACAAAAACAGGCCATGCAAAACCCTGGTTGGTAAGCCAATTAAGCCTTTAAAAAAGAGCAATTTACTTTCGGGTTTATTGCTCTTTTTTGTTTGGATATTACTATTTATTGTAGTGAAACCGGCATTGAATAATGGCACATTGTTGATCTTTGCCTTTGGTACCCGATATTTGATAAACCAAACGATGCTCCCCGGTAATCCGCCGTGACCAAAAGCCTTTTAAATTATGCTTTAAAGCTTCAGGTTTTCCTAAACCATGAAATGGTGTTCTTGTTATATCTTTCAGGAGTGCCCTAATTTTTCTTTCTGCTTCGTCATCATTATCCATCCAATATTCAAAATCCTCCCAGGCTTCTTCAGTAAATAATATATTCATTGCTTAAAGCTCAACTGACCTTTCGTCTTCTACAGAAAATTGCCTCATTCTACCGTTTTTCAAACTCTCTATAGATTTATCTAATCTTTTGCGATTTGCTTCTGTCGACATTAAATGTGCAGTTTCGGTAAGTGCATTATATTCTTTAATTGAAATCACTACAATAGCATCATCTTCATTATTATTTCTTGGAACAATCAAAACGTCCTGTATAGAAACGGTCCAATAATGATCAATTTGAGATGAAAAAACTCCTCCTTGCCTTTTTGATACTGTTTTCTATATGTGCTTTTGCTCAAAAAAGCAACAAAACAATGCTAGTTCCCAAGCCATTGTACAGCGATCCTGTTTATGATGGAGCTGCCGATCCGGTGGTGATCTGGAATAAAGGAGAAAAGAAGTGGTTTATGTTTTATACCAACCGCAGGGCAAATGTTAAAAACCTCGATGGTGTAAGTTGGGTACATGGCACGCGTATCGGCATTGCCGAATCTGAAGATGGCGTAAAATGGAAATATCGTGATACCTGCGATATTCAATACCGCTTAACCGATTATACCCATTGGGCACCAGAAGTAATCGAAAATAAGGGAATTTACCACATGTATTTAACCTATGTGCCTGGCGTTTTTAAAGATTGGCGCCACCCAAGGTACATTGTTCACCTTACGAGTAAAAACCTCATCAACTGGAAATTCGAATCCAAACTGAACCTTGCCTCCGATCGTTGCATTGATGCCTGTGTATTTAAATTGCCTGACAACAAAGGATGGCGCATGTATTACAACAATGAAATGGCTGGCAAATCCATCTATTATGCCGATAGTAAAGACCTATACCATTGGGAAGATAGCGGCAAAAAATTAATTGGCGATAAAGGATGCGAAGGTCCGAAAGTCTTCTATTGGAAAAACACCTATTGGATGGTAGTAGACAACTGGAACGGCCTAGGCATATATTCATCTACCGATCTCCTCACTTGGAAACGCCAGCCCAAAAACATTTTACAGGCACCCGGAAAAGGAACCGATGATGGTGTAATGGGCGGTCATGCCGATGTGGTAGTGAATGGAGATAAAGCCTATATCTATTACTTTACCCACCCTGGCCGAACATCCGAAAATAAAGGAATCGATAACTACACGACCAGAAGAAGTGTGATTCAACTGGCAGAATTAGAATACGCCAATGGTGAAATCAGCTGCAACCGTGATAAATCCTTAGCTATTAAATTAAGTCCTAACCAAAAATAATGAAGCACATTTACCTTTTCTTAATGGTTGCGCTACTGCCCTTTATCACTTTAGCGCAACAACCAGTTACCCCAAGAAAAACCTACAACTTTAATCCCGGCTGGAAACTCTTTGTAGGTGATTTACCTAGTGCAGAAAGCACCGATTTTGATGATAAGGCATGGAAACCGATTACCCTTCCTTATGCCTGGAACGAAGATGAAGCCTTCAGAAAATCTATAGAAGATTTATCAACTGGTATTGCCTGGTACCGCAAGCATTTTACCATTTCAGAAACCAGCCAAAGCAATAAAATATTCCTTGAATTTGAGGGCATTAGGCAGGCGGGTGAATTTTACCTGAACGGAAAATTTATTGGCCGGCATGAAAATGGCGTGATGGCTTTTGGATTTGACATTAGCAGCTTAATTAATCAGAACAAAGAAAATGTGATTGCGGTTAGGATCGATAATGCCTGGAACTACAAAGAAAAAGCCACCAACTCTGGCTACCAATGGAACGATAAAAATTTTAATGCCAATTATGGGGGGATATCGAAAAACGTACGCTTGCATGTTACCGGTAATGTATATCAA
>NZ_JBFTRT010000818.1:0-1620 GCF_056399685.1 Pedobacter sp. 01N416 | reverse complement strand
TCATAAGGCAATCCATCTTCGGCAAATAAACCTAAAACTGGCTTATACTTATTCAAAGCCAGCATTTCATCTCTATTTTCAGCTATCTTATAACCTTGGGTTAAATATTTCGGAATCAGGTTTCCTCCGGCACGTTTTTCTCCAAAATACTTATGTCCACCACCCATCATCACATCAAACTTTAAGCCCAGGTATAGTTCCGCAATAATATCCTGCCCCCCACGGTTATCTATGTTTATGCAAAAACCGGCAGGTGTTGCATGCGTTATGGGAACAGTAGTTACACAACCTACCTTTTTACCTTTTTCTTTAAATTTCTGAAGGATAGGTTGTGGTTTTTCGCCTTTCATTCCTACATTAAGCGAACCGTTTCGAACCCGCATACCACCACCCCAGGATGAACTTGCAGCTGCAGAATCGGTAACCATAGAACTTGCGGAAGCCGTATCCATTAATGCTCTAAAAGCCTTGTTTTCGCGGTACAAGCCTAACCATTTACTACTAACCCCCAATATTCTGTTCGAATATAAATCAGCCATATTCAGCGTTCCTATACTCATGCCATCACTTACCATCATAATGATGTTTTTAGCTTTCTTTGAACCGCCAATAGGTTTAGCGATAACATCACTTACACCTGTAAATGGAATAGTTAAACCGGCTAACAATCCACCTTTTAATAATGACCTTCTATTCATATTCTATTTACTTTTAAATAAGGGATTAGCTCTGTAGTATTTGCCACCAGCAAAGCTGATAGCGTAATCGGAATTAAAATGTGTACTTTTTAAATAATAATCTGTTGTGATAACCTGTGCGCCAGAATTACAAGCTTCATTGAAATCACCCTTATCGTTTTTACGAGCCTGTTGCGTATCGTTATCGGCCCGTGTTCTAATGATGTAGCCTTTTTTTACCATTTCAGAAATCTGTTTGTCTTTAGGGTTATTTCTAATCATAAAAGCGGCTTCAGGTGTGCCGGGATCTGAATTTGCAAACATTACTCTACCTTTTAGTGATGGATGATTTAGGATATATGTCGCTCTTTTTTTTCCGGTTGCATCCAGTACAAAAATAAATTTGCCTTTCGCCTGGCTCAACTTTGGCCAATTCTGATGAAGTACAGCGTCTTCAAGCGAACTATATTTACCTCTTACTTCATCAGGAAGAATGATATGTTCTTTACCTAAATTCTCTAAAATTACTTTATCCAATTCATCAAAAACCTTTGGCGTAAATAATTCTGGTGATGTAAATCCAGGTCTTTTTATCGAATCATCTTTAGCCTCAAGCGTAATAAAAACCGGGGTATGATCTGCATGTGCTTCCGACCAGGTACGTAACACTTTTAAAGCTTCGACAAAAGTTGGTGTAGAACTTCTAAAATCGAGTTCGGGGATGTGTAAAACCTTAAAACCAGGTTTTTTCATTTCTCCGGAAGCATCAAAAGTAGGTTGATCTTTCGCCCAATCTAAACCTTTTGGATGCGCATAACGACCACCAGCAGAATCAGCATAAACATCGATCTCCAGGTTTCTTAATCCCATATTTAATTGTTCGGGCATAGAAATGTGTTCATAATCAATCTTACTCGCAGATACCGAATCCGTTTTCTTGAAC
>NZ_JBFTRT010000817.1:0-1625 GCF_056399685.1 Pedobacter sp. 01N416 | reverse complement strand
GTTTCCTGGTTTAGTAAAGCGGCATCACCTAAAAGCTCATAGTAAGCCAGGTTCATTGCTTTATCCAATAAACTCATTTCAGAAAAAACAAGTACAGATTCTACTTTGTTCTTTACTTTTGTTAATTCAGCATCAGAAACCAGTTCGGCTTTTAATTTATCCAGTTCAGCCCAGATTGCTTTTTCTGCAGTTTCGGTTGTTACTCCTCCCACCAGTTTACCTTCAACTATAAACAAACCCGGATCTAAACTACTCGAAATGTAGGCATTGATATCGCTAAAAAGTTTCTGCTCTTTCAACAAACTATTGTACAAGCGCGAAGACTGCCCACGTGATAAAATATCAGATAATAAATCAAAGGCATAGTAATCCTGATTTAAGCGCCCTGGCATTTTAAAAGCCATATAAAGCGCATTTAAAGGCACATTTGCCTTCACGGTTTCTTGTCTCGCTTCTGTTTGCGGCTCTTCCTGAACTAAATCACGGTTGTACTTCTCTCCCGCAGGGATCGGTTCGAACCATTTTTCAGCCAGTTTTTTTACATCTTCAGTTTTCACATTTCCACCAACAACCAAAATTGCATTTTGAGGTGTATAGTGTTTTTTGAAAAACGCCTTTACATCGTCCATAGTGGCGTTTTCGATATGCGAGAGCTCTTTTCCGATAGTTGCCCAGCGGTAAGAGTGCTTTTTATAAGCCAGCGGACGCAACTTTAACCAAACATCGCCATATGGCTGGTTAAGATAACGTTGCTTAAACTCCTCACTCACCACATTTCTTTGCGTATCTAAACTCTTTTCAGAAAAAGCCAGGCTCAGCATACGGTCGCTTTCCAGCCAAAATGCCGTTTCTATGTTTTCTGCAGGCAGCGTGATGTAGTAATTGGTAATATCATTGCTCGTAAAAGCGTTGTTCTCACCACCTACACGCTGCAAAGGCTCATCATAATTTGGAATATTTACCGATCCACCGAACATTAAATGCTCAAATAAATGCGCAAAACCGGTTTTTTCAGGATCCTCGTCACGGGCACCAACATCATATAAAATATTTAAAACTGCCATTGGCGTTGTCGCATCTTCATGCACCAAAACTTTTAAACCATTGGCAAGTGTAAAACGATTAAAATCTACCATATTAATTTTTAGAACCGTAAAGATATAATAAATGATTTCACTGATGAGGAAGATTTAATAGATTTTGGTGGATTAACTGTGTTTGTTATTTTTTTGACAAACCTTAAACCTTAGCCCCTCAACCTTCCCTCCCTTTTCCTTATCTTTGTGGTATGAATACAGCCGATTTACTGCAACGGGCATTACATTTCGATTTTTTGAGCCTTGAAGAAGGAGTACATTTATATCATCATGCCGATACCGCATCGTTGATGTTTGTAGCGAATGAATTAAGAAAAATTCAGGTACCCAGTGGCAAAGTAACCTGGCAGATCGACCGTAATGTAAATACGACCAACGTTTGTATTGCCAACTGTAAATTCTGTAATTTCTTCCGCAGGCCTGGCCATGATGAAAGTTATATTACTGATATCGAAACCTATAAGGTAAAAATTGAAGAAACTTTCCGTTTAGGTGGAGATCAGTTATTATTACAGGGCGGTCACCACC
>NZ_JBFTRT010000816.1:0-1633 GCF_056399685.1 Pedobacter sp. 01N416 | reverse complement strand
CGCCACTTCAATTCCTGCATTTCTGAGTTTTTCGATGCCTTTGCCATCGACACCTGAAAAAGGGTCTCTATTGCCAATCACTACCTTCTTTAGCTGATGTTTTACCAATAAATCAGCACAGGGAGGCGTTTTGCCAAAATGGGCACAGGGCTCTAGGTTAACATAAACAGTAGCCTGTTTCAAGAGATTTTCGGCCTCATCGCCGTGTTTATCAAAAACAGCTTTAACGGCATTGGGTTCGGCATGCGATTTTCCATATTCCTGATGATATCCTTCTCCAATAATTCTGCCATCTACAACGATAACACAGCCAACCATTGGGTTCGGACTAACATTCCCTAAAGCTAAGGCTGCTAAGTCAAGACAGCGTTTTATATAAAATTCATCGCTCATTAGCGCAAAAGTAGTAAAAAAAGAGTCATGGCCTTATCAAAAGAGAGCTGTTATCATCCCAATTAAGTAATTTTGTACATATGAAGATAGGAGAATTAGCGGCGCATTACGAACTCGAACTTGAGCCTTTATACGATAGTAATGAAGCAAAAGCATTATTTAGTATTGCTGCCGAGCAAGTTTTGGCTTTATCTTCAGCTAAACTGATCATGCAAAAAGATATCGATATCAGCTTTATCAATATGCAGAAACTTTTGAGCATCCTCAACGATTTGCAGATCGGAAAACCCATTCAGCATATTTTGGAAGAAGCTCATTTTTATGGCGCTGTGTTTAAAGTTAACGAACAAGTGCTTATCCCGAGGCCAGAAACAGAAGAACTGGTAGATTGGATCATTTCAGATAACAGTTCGCAGTTTTCAGTTGACACTAACCATAAAATCAGTATTCTTGATATTGGAACCGGCTCTGGATGCATTCCCATCACACTTAAAAAACATTTACCAAAAGCTGAAGTAGCTACATTGGACGTCTCTGCTAATGCCATTACAGTAGCCAAAGAAAATGCAGAACAGATCAATGTGAGGATTAAATTTATTGAAGCAGACATTTTGACCTTCAAATCTGAAGAGAAGTTTGATATCATCGTAAGTAATCCTCCTTATATCAGGGATTTAGAGAAAGCGGATATGCATAATAACGTGTTAGTGTACGAACCACATTTAGCATTATTTGTTCGTGATGAAAACCCCTTAATATTTTATAAAGCTATTGCTGATTTTGCAAGAACAAACCTAAAACCCAACGGGCAACTTTATTTTGAAATCAATGAATATTTAGGCAACGAAACAATTGAAATGTTAGCAGCTAAAGGCTTTATTAATATTGAGTTAAGACAAGATATGCAAGGTAAAGACAGAATGGTGAGGGCAGGGATTTAAGGTATTTGAAGTCCGAGGATGGAGGTCTGAAGATATGTTGCAAAGGAATAAATTCCCTGCCGTTCGTCCTCCTGAACTTGTTTCAGGATCTATAATTAAAGGTACTTTAGTCTTTCTGCTCTTCAACTAAGCCCTCGGATGAAACTGCGTAATTACCTCTCTTAAATAATCTCTATCAATGTGCGTATAAATTTCTGTAGTGGTAATACTCGAATGGCCAAGCATTTCCTGTACAGCACGCAAATCGGCACCACCTTCAATTAAATGTGTGGCGAAAGAATGCCTTAACGTATGTGGAC